>JBGTMW010000638.1:0-9392 GCA_041743365.1 Gemmatimonadaceae bacterium | reverse complement strand
ATGCGAAGGGGGTGTACCGGCTCGAGACGATCGTGCCGGGACTGTACCCGGGTCGCACGCGGCACCTGCATGTGAAGGTGCAGGCACCGGCGCAGCGAATACTCACGACGCAGCTCTACTTCCCCGGCGAAGCCCGTAACGCGCGTGACCGGATCTACGACGCGGACCTGCTCATGGCGATGGCGAAGCCCGGCCTCGGCGGCGATGCGCGGTTCGACTTCGTGCTCGACCTGCCCTGAGCTTGTGGCGCGCGCCGGATCTCCAGTTGCACGAACGCGTTGAATACATGCGGATCGAACACCCGGCCCGCATCGCGCGACATGAGGCGGATCGCGCCCGAGTGATCGTACCCGCGGCGGTACGACCGGTCCGTCGTCAACGCGTCGTAGACATCCGCAACACAGAGAATGCGCGCGGCAAGCGGGATCTGCTCACCGGAAAGACGGTCAGGATACCCCCGGCCATCCCAATGCTCATGGTGACTGCGAACCATCGGCACGATGTCCGCGGGAAAGTCGGTCCCGCTCAGCAGCTCCACGCCTGCCAGCGGGTGACGTTCGACGATCGCGCGCTCCTCTTCCGTCAGCTTCCCCGCCTTGTTCAGGATCTCCGACGGAACCACGAGCTTGCCGACGTCGTGCAGGAAGGCGCCGAGCCGAAACCAGAAGAGCTGGTGAGGCGGGTACCCCAGCGACTCGGCGAGCGCGCAGGCGTAGTCGGCAACGCGATCGCAATGTCCTCGTGTGTACCGGTCCTTCGACTCGATCGACTCGCCCCACTCTCGCACCACGGCGAGGCAGAGAAGCTCGAGTCGTTCGAGCCGGGCATCGACATCGGCCAGCTCACGACGTGCGCGCAGCTCCGAGAAGAGGGCGTGCGCTCGACTGAGCCAGCTGAGCGTCTCGGAGTTCCTGCCCATCCTCCAGAAGAGCTCCGCGTGCTCACGCGCCGTCTCGGCAGTCAGCAGATGGTCCTGTGTCTGCTCCGCGATCCTCATCGCCATCCCTAGGTTCTCGACCGCTTCGCCGTACCGCTGCCGCTCCCGGGCGATCACTCCATATTGCTTGTGGGTCTCGCCCAGGCCCCGGCGGTCGCCGGCCTGCGACATGAGCTTGCGAGCGGTATCGCACGTGACCCGCGCACGGGTCCATTCGCGCTGGGCAATCCACAGTTCCGCCCTGTTGACCTCGATCATGATCTGGGTGCTGACATCACCGATGGCGACGCAGGCTTCCAGGGCCTGCTCATAGGCGCGCTCCGCCTTCCGCCACTGCTTCTGCTGGGTGTACAGCATCCCGAGATTGTTCAACAGCGGCGCGACGTAGGTCGTGAGATTCAGTGCGCGGTACCCCGCGAGGCTCTCGAGGTAGCTGCTGAGAGCTCCCTGGAAATCGCCCCGAATGTTCGCGATGATGCCGAGGTTCTGCTCGACCATGGCGACGAGCGTCGCATCTCCGACGCGGCTTCCCAAGCGACGCGCCCGACCATAAAGATGCTCGGCCTCATCGAGCTTGCCCCGTCGCCAGCACACCGTCGCCATCATGTTGAGCGCGTGAGCGGCACACGCCTCGTTGCGCGTCACCTCGGCGACAGCGAGAGAGGCCTCGAAGCAGTCGCCCGCCGCCTCGAGATCGCCGCTGTCGAAGTGGGTTCGGCCGATCCACCGAAGCAGCGCAGCCGAGAACCGGGCCAGGCTTCCCCCTGCAAGAGAATGCAGCAGATCCTCGTAGCTCTGACGGGCCATGTCCCGCTGCCCGCGCCGCTCGGCGTCGCGCGCCGTGTCGAGCACACGCTGCTGCACGGGTGAAAGAGCAGGAGGAGCATCGCACTCGTTCGTCATGAGGCAACCTCCATCGCGACGGCAGGCTGCACGCCCGATCGCAGAATGCGCGCTATGGTAGGTCGCGAGATGCCCAGGAATCGCGCAGCCTGGCTCTGATTCCCGTGGGTGAGTCGCAGGGTGACCTGAACGGCTTCCCACTCGATTTCCTGAAGCGTCTTGCCGCCGGGTGGAATCCGGATCTCCCATGCGGCAGGAATCGCCTGCGTCGCTCGTGCAGGGGTCAGCGGCACGCGTGTCTCCACCAGGATCTGCGCGGCATCGATGAATCCATCGTCGCTCAGCAGAGCGGCCCGCTCGATCGTGTTCTTCAGCTCTCGCACGTTTCCGGGCCACTGATGCGACACGAGCTTCGCCATGGCGTCCGGCAGGAGCGTCTTTGGAGACATCCCGTGCTCCAGGCACAGTGCGTTCAGGAAATGGCCGGCGAGATGCTCTATGTCGCCGGCGCGTGTGCGCAAAGGCGGCAGCTCGACGCGAAACACGTTCAGGCGATAGAAGAGATCTTCCCGAAAGGTGCCCTGCTGTACCGCCTGCTCGAGGCTCAGGTTGGTGGCCGCAATGATGCGGCAATCGACGTTTATCTCCTGAACTCCGCCGAGCCTGCGCACGCGACGCTCCTCGAGCACCCGAAGTAGCTTCGGCTGAAGAGCGGCCGGCAGCTCGTGCACTTCGTCTAGAAAGAGTGTCCCCGATCCGGCGAGCTCCATCAGCCCGTGCTTCCGCGACCCGGCGCCGGTGAACGCGCCCGCCTCGTGGCCGAAGAGCTCGCTTTCGAGAAGGTTGTCGGGGATCGCAGCGCAGTTGATCGCCACGAAGGGAGCGGAGGCCTGCCGGCTGGCGCAGTGAATGCCACGAGCAACCAGCTCCTTGCCGGTCCCGGTCTCCCCGCTGATGAGAACCGTCGTGAACCGGCTCGCGGCAACGCGCCGCGCAGCCGCGATCGCGTCCTTCAGAACCCTGCTGTTCCCGACCAGGGAGTCGAAGGAGAACGCTCCACCCCCCGTCTGCGCGGGTGACGTGGTCGCCGATCGGTGAGGAAGGCGGCTCACGGGACCCTCCGCGGGGCCCGGTCGTGCGGGAACGTACGCGACTGGCAGATCATGCGCGCTCCGTAACCTGGATGGACGGCCTTCTGTCCCCCGGATTCCCGCCGACATCGGCAAAGACAATCCGCAACACGGGCGAGGAGCGCCGCGAGTCGCTCACCGAATAGAGCCCCTCCCGGCGCACGCACGCTGTGACCGGCGTCACAATACTGTAGAGCTCGCTTGGTTGTGTCAAGCAGCCGGATCCCAGCCGGGGGACTGCCAGCCCTCTCCGGCCACCGGTCCAAGCAGCGACAGGCGCGCCTCGACGAGGCCGGCATCCCGAGTGGCGCCTAGGCGAGTGAATTCATCGCGTGCCCCCTGCCACGCGTCCCTGGCTTCTCCGATCCGGCCCTGGGAATGACAGATCTCGGCAAGCTCGCTCAGCAGCTCGGCCCCGAGCAGCGCATCGTCGCCGTCACAGGTCAGCGCTCGCGCCTGATCGAGTGCTTCCCGCGCCTGCTCGAGCTCGCGCTCATGCCGTTTGATTCGCGCAATGAGGCGCAGTGCCTCCGCCGACCGAAGTCGATCACCACGCTGCTCGGCGATTCCAAGCGCTCTGCGGAGCCCTTCCTCGGCCTGGTCCCACCTCTCTGCGGCGATCAGCATCTCGGCGCGGTTGACCTCGAATGCGCCCTCCACCAGCACGTCGCCTCGGGCTCGCGCGAGTGCCAGCCCACGGACGAACATCCCGTCGGCATCGGCGTATCGCCCCTGATCCGTGTGAAGCATGCCGAGGTTGTTGAGCACCCACGACACTGCCTCCTCGTCGTTCATGTCCTCGAACGTGCGGAGGCTCATCCGGTAGCGAGCCAGTGCGCCATCCCAGTCGCCGCGGATGTTCGCGAGGATGCCCAGGTTCTGCTGGATCATTCCGGAGAGTCGCATCTCGCCCGCCGCCAGGGCGATGAGCGCCGCATCATCATAGAAACTCTCCGCGAGGCTCAGATCGCCCCTGCGCTGTGCGATCGCGGCCAGACAATTGAGCGCGTGTGCCTCCCCCGCGCTGTACCCGATCGCGCCCGCGACTTCCTTGCTGTGCCTATACAGTGCTTCTGCTTCGGCGGTCTCGCCGCATTCGCGGTGGACCGTTCCCTTCCACCGCAGGAGGTCGGCGCAGAGCGCGTCGGTTCCGGCGGGGTCCAGCGAAGCGAGGGCCCGGTCGTACCAGCCAAGAGCTTCGCGCGGCGTTCCGCGCTGCTCGGCTGACCGTCCACGGTCGGCCAACCGCTTTGCTTCGGCGATTTTATCGAACGGAGCGTCAGCGCTCATGGTTCACTCATGGTTGATGTCGGCCTGCCGAGTGGGCTCCGGAGAAAGCGGCGGCGCTTCATCCGGTAGCCACCAGGTAACCCGAGAAGTGAACGATCTCGAATGTGACGGCCTCGAGATCCCGCGTGACGCGCGCCCGCACCCGCTCGGTAATCGTCGCCGAGCCATTGATGGGGTCGAATGCCATGCTCGCGTTTTCGAAGTAGCCGGCGCTGAGACTCCGCCGCACCCACGGATTCCGCGCGGCTGTGGTCTCGCGCAGGTCCTGCACGATCCGCACGGGCGCGAGGAACTCCAGGCCGTGCGGCCCAAACTCGTAGGCAACGGCCGTCCCGCGCAGCGCGTGCACCGAAATGCTCGTCGGTGTCGCGAGGGCGCCGGCGGGAACGAGCATGCGGAATCCGGTTTCCGGAATGACGATCTCTCCTCCATCCGGCCCGATCGTCATGGTCGCGCCATGATTGCCGTGAACCGGCTGGAGACGTTCGAGCACAGCGACCGTTTCCGGCCCCTTCGCCCGGTTGGCGAAAGCGGGTGAGGCGCGTACGGCGTCACTCGGTGCCGGCGATACCGGGTCGGCCTGCTCTCCGCAGCCGATGCCGATCGCCATCACACCCAGGAGGGCCGAAAGTTGTCGCGTGGTCGTCCATTTCATCCGTTGGCTCCAGTGGGGACTGTAGGGGAGCGCAAAGGCAATGGATGGGCCCGTGGCCCAACTCCTTATTTCGAATGAGCTTGGGAGTTTTGCGGCACCCTGCCGGAGTGATTGCGGTGCGAGAATTCTTTACAGGCGTTGCAATGATTCGTGACGCCTGGCCACAACGTCGCTCAACGCGCCCGCGGGATCGTCCCTTCCATGTTCGCGATGGTGTTCGCGATGACCGCGATCGCCGCGACACAACGGGCCATTTCGGCGGGGTCGATCTTGTCGGGCGTGTCGGCCTCGGTGTGGTGATACCAGAAGTATCGTGATGCGTCGGTGTTGAGCCCGAGCGCCGGAACACCCAGCGCGGCGAGTGGGGAGATGTCCGCCTCGGGCCCGCCAGCCTGCACCGAGTCGGCACCGATCCGGCGGAGCAGGGGCGCGATCTGCCGAACGACTGCCATCCCCGCGTCGCTGCCGGCGAACTTCAATCCGTACGGATGGAACACGCCGTTGTCCGACTCCATCGCCGCAACGTGTCTGTCGATCTCCGCGCGGTGCGCGTCGCGGTAGGCCAGCGCTCCCGCCAGGCCGATCTCCTCGTTCGTCCACAGCACCACGCGGATCGTCCGCTTCGGTCGAACGCCGAGCTCCTTGATGAGCCGCACGGCTTCCCACGCCGCGACGCTTCCGCCGGCGTCATCCATCGCGCCCTGGCCCACATCCCACGAGTCGATGTGGCCGCCCACGACGACGATCTCGTCGGGACGCTCCGAGCCACGAATCTCCGCGACGACATTGCGTGACTGAGCAGGAGGCAGCGTGCGCGCGGCCATCTTCAGCGTCACCACGATCCGTTCGCCGCGCTCCTGCATCCGCCACATCATCTCTGCGTCCTCCACCGTCACCGCGGCGCCGGGAATGCGCGGCCCGAGCCGTCCGCTGTCGGCGTATGCCAATCCACCGGTGTGCGGCGTCTGAAAGGAGCGCGAGGTTACCGACCGAACGAGCACCGCAACGGCGCCGAGGGCGGAGGCGGAGTCGGCGCCGGTCGCGCGATACTGCACTGCCTGTCCGTACGCCGTGAAGGGATGCAGCGTCGTATCGAACGGAGAATTGAAGAGCACGATCCTGCCCTTTGCGTCGGCGGCACGCGCGCGCAGGTCGGCGAAGCTCCTCACCACCAGAACCGGCGCGGTGATGCCGGCGGGCGGCGTCCCGACGCTGCGGCCGAGGCCGAGCATTCGCAATGGAGCACGCCGCGGACTCACCATCTCCGCCGACTCGGCACCTCGCACCCAGTTTGTGACGGTCACCGGTTCCGTATGCACGTTCTCCAGCCCGTCGCTCTTCATCTCCTCCACGATCCAGTCGATCGCGCGCTCGAGACTCGCCGAGCCGCTCATTCGGTGGCCGAACCGGTCGGCGAGTGTGCTCATCCTGCGATGCGCCGCGCTGTCACGGGTCGCTGCGTCGATGAGGCGATCGGCAGCCGCGCGGTGAGACTCGATCGCGACCTGTGCCCGCAACGGTACGGGTGCGGTGAGCGCGAAGCCGAGTAGCAGCGAGTATCGAAGGCAGCGCATGGGAGTGAAGGGAACGCGATGAGTCACGGAAGACAGTGAGCGCTATTCCTGCGTCTGTGCGCTTTCGGCTCTCGGCAGAACGAGCGTGAAGCGCGATCCCTCCCCCAACACGCTCTCGACGACCAGGTCGCCGTGCATCGCACGGGCGAGATCGCGACTGATCGCGAGTCCCAGGCCGACACCGCCGTCACGCCCCGCCAGCCCTTCCTTCACCTGGACGAACGGCTCGAATATGACCTCGAGCTTGTCCCCGGGAATCCCGATCCCGGTGTCCGCGACGTGGAACCGGACCGAATCCCCGACCGCGGTGCAGCCGATATCGACCCGCCCTCCCGGGTTCGTGAACTTGATCGCGTTGGACAGCAGGTTCACGATGATCTGCACAGCCTTGTCCCGGTCGGCGCGGGCGACGATCGAGATGTCGCATTCGATGACGTCGTAGATGATCGTCTTCTGGAGAATCAGCGGCTCCACCATCGCTACGGCGGCTTCCAGGATCTCGAACGCGGGGACATCGGCAATGCCGTACAGTACGCGACCGCTGCCGACGCGAACCAGGTTGAGGACATCGGTGATCAGCCCCATGAGATGCTGCTGATTGCTCCTGATCCGTCCGAGGTCGACGTGCTGCGCGTCGGTGACCGGCCCGCGCAACCCCATGTCCAGCAGGTCGACGTACCCTCCGATGGCATTCAGCGGCGTGCGCAGCTCATGGCTCATTGTGCCGAGGAACGCCGTCTTCGCCCGGCTCGCTTCCTCCGCCCTGGCCTTGAGCGCGAGCGCCTCGCCATGCAGGCGCGCGCTGTAGAGGGCCATTGCGCTCCTGATCGTGAGGTCCTCGGCGAGCTTCACATCCTGCTCGGTGTAGGCATGGTCGCGCTGTCCGCTCACAAAGGTTATCGCGCCCACGAGTTGGTCACGAATCGCCAGCGGCACGGTCAGAAGGGAGCCTGCACCGACCTGTCGCAGCACCTTCAGGGTCTCCGCATCGTGTGCCGCGGCGGCGAGTGCAGCGTCGATTTCATCATCGATGATCGTTGGCCCCAGGTGTCTCAACGCAGCGGGCGCCCCGAAGGCATCCCCGGGCTCGGGTGACCATCGAGTCTCGAGGGTGCGCAGCAGCGCCTGCTTCTCCGGGTCCGGATGTATCATCGCCAGACGACGCATCTTCCCCTCGGCCTCTATGATGTCCACTACGCACCAGGCCCCGCGTCGCGGAAGCGCCAGTCGCGTGAGCGCATTCAGTGTGTCCTGCTCGTCGAGCGATTCGGCAAGCCGACGGCCCTCTGCGGCGAGATATGTGGCGCGGCGGTTCGCCTCCTCCGCGCTGTCCGCCGCATCACGCTCCCGCAGGGCGCTCATGAGCATCTGCTCGGCCACCTGTCGCTGCAACACCATTGTTCGCTCGGCGGGAGCAGTCTCGCGGAGCTCAATGAGCAGGTGCTCGGGCCGGCCGTCCCGATTCATCTCCGGCCACACGGAACAGCACCAGGCCGGCGTTCCCGCGTCGCCTGGATCGATGCGATGATCCCGCACGACCACAGCGGTGCGGAAGACGCCGTCCAGTACATCGGTCAATTCACCAATCCCGTGACCGGCGAACGCCTGGACGAGCGGACGGCCAGGCGTGGTCACTCCGGCAGAACCCACCATGAGACGGAAGGCGGCATTCGCATAAATGAGCGTATGGTCGGCGCCACGCGTCACCGCGAACGCCGCCGTGAGCTGCTCCATGTGCCGCTGGAACAGGCCTCCGAGAATGGACTCGGCGTCAGACACGGCTACGCTGCCGGAGGGCTGGATGCGGTCTCGAACAGTCCTATCCACCTATTTGCGCTGGCGCGCGATAGGCCGTCCCTTCGCCGCCCATCACGGCGGCGGCATAACCAAGCACCACGAGACGCTCGATCATGGGCACTAGCGTCGTCGGCGTCAGCCCCGTTCGTTCCCCAATCTGTTCGAGCGAGGACTCGCCGAGACGTGTGATCACGTTCAGCACTGCAGCCTCCTGACTGGTGAGCCCGGCCATGACGGAACGCCTCGGCCACGTTCCCAGATCCGGGACGCCCGTGCTGATGCCGTGATAGTCCTTGAGTGAGCCGCTGACCACCGCGCCATTCGCCGACACCTGATAGAGCCGGAAATCGCTGCTATGCTCGCTGCCTCGCATCTTCGCCACTGAGAGAACCTTGAGAAGCTCTCCGCCGATCTCGACGAACCGCTGCACGACAATGTCGTCAGTGATGAACGAGACCTTCTCCGACGTGTAACGCACTTCGGGATAGCCCCCGACGACCTCGGAGGTCATCACGATCGTCACTCCAACAGCCGTCAACGCTCCGATCAGCCTGTAGAGCGATTCGCGAAAGTCCTCACGAAACGCGGGTGCCAGGGCAACCTCGAAGCCCGAGAGCGAGTCGATCACGACTCGCGTCGCGCCCACCTGTTCCACAGCGTCGAGGATCTCCGCGAGCGCTTCATCGACCGAGAGATCGAGGGGACGCAGGTAGATCAGCTTCAGCTTCCCGGCTTTCAGCGCCTCATGAAGGTGCTGGTTTCTGGCCTTCGCGCGCGCCAGATACTCCTGCGGGTATTCTTCGAAGACAGCGACCACCACCGCCTCACCCAGCCGGAGCCCCTCCGCCACGAACTGCGTCGCGAAGGTGGTCTTCCCGCTACCCGCCGGGCCGGCGATCATCACCGCGTCACCTCCCGGAATACCGCCACCCATCAGCTCATCGAGCCCGGGTACCCCGGTCCCGAGTCGCTGGGAGTCCTTCGAACGCCTTCTCATCTGCTGCTGTGGGATGCGCGGGAATATTTGCACACCATCATCAGTGATACGAAACGTGTGCAGGCCCGGCATCGGTGCCCGGCCACGCGTCTTCATCACCTGAAGCTTGCGAACGACCGAATTGCGGTCGGCCACCTGCGAGAGCCAGAACACCCCGTCGGCGACCGTG
>JBGTMW010000637.1:0-1786 GCA_041743365.1 Gemmatimonadaceae bacterium | reverse complement strand
CGAGCGGGCGCCCACGGACGCCGACTCGATCGTCTGGCTCGCACGGAGGCTCGGCTACCTCGGCCGCTTTCGCGAGGCGATCGACGTGTACTCGCAGGGCATCGCGCTGCATCCGGCGAATCCATGGCTGTATCGCCATCGGGGACACCGCTACATCAGCGTTCGCGAGCTGGACCGGGCGATCGCCGACCTGGAGCGCGCGACGCGGCTCACGGCCGGGCAGCCGGACCAGGTGGAGCCGGATGGCCAGCCGAACGCGCGCAACATTCCCATCGGCACGCTGCAGTCGAACATCGCGTATCACCTCGGGCTCGCCTACTACCTGAAGGGAGACTACGGGCGCGCCGTACCGGTATATCGGCGCGAGATGGACGATGCACGGAACGACGACCGCAGGGTCTCGACGGCGCACTGGCTCTACATGAGCCTGCGGCGACTCGGCCGTGACGCCGAAGCGGCCGCGGTGGTCGCGCCCATTCGGCGCGACATGGAGGTGATCGAGAACGATGCCTATCACCGGCTGCTCCTGCTCTACAGGGGCGACCTGCCAGTCGATTCGGTGCTCGCGACGACACCGACGGGAGAGATGTCGGTCACCGATGCAACCGCCGCATACGGCGTCGGCAACTGGCACCTGTACAACGGCCGCCGCGCGGAGGCGGAGGCCGTGTTCCGGCGAATCCTGGCCGGGGGTCAGTGGGGCGCGTTCGGCTATATAGCGGCGGAGGCCGAGCTGGCGCGCATGCGGTGATGGCCCGCCCAATGTGGGCGAGCTCCGGAGCCGACAAAGTTGTTGCTACCGCGGAGTAATGGCTGCCTCGACGAGCCTGGCCACGGCGCCCAGGGTAGTCTGAGCGGCGTTGAAGCCCAATCGGAAATCGGCGTCGGAGAATGTCGCGTAGAGATCCGTGGGCTGGTGCCAATGCGGGTTCGCGCCGCGGCCGGTCTCGTACAGCCTGCGATTCTCGCGCAGGCTCACCGCTGCCACGAGATCCTGGAAGGGCCCCGAATCGGTGTTGCTCATCGAGTTGCTCAGGGCAGCCGGATAGTCCGTCGCGAACATGCGATTCGCGTTGAGGAGCAGCAGCGCGAGCTGTGCGGACTCGGACGCCTTCGCGGAGTTGAGCTGGAACTCGATGTCCACGTCCGCGTCGAGCGTCTGGTGGTACTGCACGGGATTTCCATGGTCCCACATCATCATGTCGTGCTGGATCATGCCGAGCCATTTCGGTTCGGGATATCGTCCGGAGCCGCGCGGGTTCTCGATCCCCTGGAGTGACGCGCGCTGCTCCACGTACGCCCGCGCGCCGTTGAGACCCGTCTCCTCGTTGTTCCAGAGGGCGAATCGCACGGAGCGAGACGTGCGGACGTCCGCTGCGGCGAGCACTCTCGCGATCTCCATCACGAGCGCCGTGCCCGAGCCGTCGTCGTTCGCGGCTTCACCGCCGCCGCGGCCATCCATGTGCGCGCCGAGGATGTACATCTCCTGCGGGACGGTGGTGCCTGTCTTCGTCGCGAATACCTGCTCGCGCGGCTCGCCCCGAAACTGGTAATGAACGCGCTCGGTCGTGTAGCCCCAGCTCCTGAGCTGCGCCTCGATCCAGTCGATTGCGGCCGCGTTGCGAGGCGTGCCCTGCTCGCGGTCGCCGAACTGCGTCAGTCCCTTGATGAGCGCCTTGTAGCTGTCGAAGTCGAGCCGGCCGACGAGTGCATTCACCCCGCTGTCCGCGGCGGTCATCGGGAGGTTGCCCAGCACACCGCTCGGAATCGGCGGAGGGCCCCCCTG
>JBGTMW010000636.1:0-7058 GCA_041743365.1 Gemmatimonadaceae bacterium | reverse complement strand
GCACGCCCGTCGCGCGCTGGGCTTCCATCGCCCTGTGGACGCCGGCGAACTGCTCGCCGGCGCCCTTCCATGCGTCGAATGGCACCCCCGCCGCGACTGCCGGCGCCAGCATGTTGGTGAAATCGAGTCGAAGCGTCATCTCAGTCGATGCGAACCGTGAGGCCGTCGAAGGCGGGAGAGACACCGCGTGGCAGCTCCGCCTCCAGGTCGGCGTGGAAGTTGTCGTGGGTCAGGTGCGTGAGGTAGGTGCGATCCGCGCCGATCTCGCCGGCAACGCGGATCGCCTCCGGAAAGCTGAAGTGGGTCGGGTGCTCTGTGCGGAAAAGCGCGTTGATCACCAGCACCTTCACGCCCTTGAAGGCGTTCATCGCCTCGGGCGGAAGGCTCTTCGCATCCGTGACGTACGCGAGCGGCCCGACCCGATACGCGAAGACTCGCACCGTTCCGTGCGGAACGACAACCGGCGTGACGGCGACGTCGCCGATGGTCACGGTCACTCCGGGCTCGAGAACGTAGCCGTGACCCTCGGGTTTCGAGGTGCCCGGAAGGGGACGGATGCTGTCGTCGAAGATGTACGGGAATCGATGCGCGAGTCGATCGAGGGAGTCGGAGGGGCCGTAGATCGGGAGCGCGGCCGCGCGCCGGACGGAGATCGCCCGGATGTCATCGATCCCGTGCGTGTGATCGGCGTGGTCGTGGGTGATCAGGACGGCGTCCACGCGGTCTATGCCTGCCTGAATGAGCTGCATGCGCAACTCGGGGGGCGTGTCGATGAGCAGTCGGGTTCCTCCATCGGTCTCGACGATCGCGCCCACGCGGCTGCGCCGGTCGCGGGGATCCGTCGAGCGGCAGACGGCGCAATGGCAGCCGATCTGCGGCACGCCGAAGCTCGTCCCCGTCCCGAGGAAGGTCAGCTTCACACGCGCTCGACCTTGAGGGTGTTGGTCGACCCGGGTTCGTCGAAGGGAACACCCGCAGTGATGATCACGCGGTCGCCCGACTGTCCGAGCTTCCTTTCGCGCACCTCCGTGAGCCCGACCTGCACCATCTCGTCGTACGACTGGCAGTGCGGGACGAGGGCGGGTACGACACCCCAGACGAGCGCAAGCTGGCGGTAGGTTCGTGGCTCGTCGGTGAGGGCGAGGATCGGGACGTCGGGGCGATGCGAGGCCACGATGCGCGCGGTGAAGCCGCTCTTCGTGAAGACGATGACGAGCGGAGTTCCGAGCATCCGGGATGCGGCGACGGTAGCCGCGGCGATCGCTTCCTCCGTGGAGACGATACCGTCGCGCGGGCGCGCCATCTCGTTGCGCGCCGCGGGCGCGGGGTGCGTTTCCATCTGCGTGATGATGCGCGTCATCGCGCCGACGGCCAGTCGCGGAAAGGCGCCGGCAGCGGTCTCTGCCGACAGCATCACCGCATCTGTGCCGTCGAGGATGGCGTTCGCGACGTCGCTGGCCTCGGCCCGTGTGGGGCGGGGGTTCTCCACCATCGACTCGAGCATCTGCGTCGCGGTGATCACCGGGCGCCCGAATCGGTTCGCGAGGGCGATGATGCGCTTCTGGGCAGTGGGAACCTCCTCGAAGGGCAGCTCCACGCCCAGGTCTCCGCGCGCGACCATCACGGTATCCGAAGCGCGGAGGATGCTCTCGATGTTCGCGAGTGCAACGTCCTTCTCGATCTTCGCACAGATGAGCATCCACTTCGGGACCATCGCGCGGAGCATGGAGATGTCCTCGGCGCGGCGGACGAAGCTCAGGGCCACGTAGTCGAGCTCGTGCTCGATCGCGAACTCGACATCCGCGCGGTCCTTTTCCGTGATCGAAGGCGCCGACACCTGGACGCCGGGCAGATTCATTCCCTTGTGGCTGCGTATCTCGCCGCCGTGCAGCACGCGCGCCCTCACCCTGCTTCCCTGCACTTCCAGGACGAGGAAGTCGATGAGCCCATCGTCCACGAGGATGCGGTCGCCGACATGGACATCATCGGCTAGGGCCTCGTAGGTGATCGGAATCTCACCGGGCCTCTCGGCGCCCTCCGGAACAAAGGTGACGTCCTCACCCTCGGCGACGGGCCTCGATATCTCGAGGTGTCCGATGCGAATCCGGGGGCCCTGAAGGTCCGCCAGTATCGCCACGGGGCGACGCAGCTCGTTCCCGAGCGAGCGAACGGTCTCTATGGAGCGAGCGTGCTGCTCGTGGGTGCCGTGCGAGAAGTTGATTCGCGCGACGTTCAGCCCTTCTTCCATCAGGCCACGGATGGCGGCCTCGGTGGAGCTGGCGGGACCCAGCGTGCAGACGATCTTCGTTCGCGGATAGCGGGAATTGATCACGGGGGCAGAGCGCTCAGGGGCTGCGTACCAGCTCCCGTCCGAGCGCGTGCGCCTTGCGCTCGAGCCCGGAGATCAGTGTATCGAACGATTTCTGGAAGCTCGCCAGCCCCTCTGCCAGCAGCTTGTCGGTGACCTCGGGGAGCGGCACGCCGGCGGCCGCAAGCGCGGCTATCGTCTGCTCGGCTGCCTCGAGACCGACGTCAACCGTGCGCGCGACCTCGCCGTGATCGCGAAAGGCGTCGATCGTCGCCGGCGTCATCGTGTTCACTGTGTCGGTGCCAATCAGCTGTTCGACGTACAGAACATCGCGGAACTGGGGATTCTTGGTGCTCGTGCTCGCCCACAGCGGGCGCTGGAGACGGGCTCCCTGCGCGGAGAGCGCTTCCCACCGCGGCCCGGAGAACATCGAGCGAAACAGCCGATAGGCGAGGCGGGCGTTCGCAATCGCCGCCCTGCCCCGGAGTGCCTCGAGCGCGGGGCGGTCCTGGGGAGCCGCCGACGAGATCTTCGCGTCGAGGCGCTTGTCCACCTCGCTGTCCACCCTGCTGACGAAGAAGCTCGCGACGGACGCGATCATGTCGATCGGCTGGCCGGCGTCGACGCGGTGCTCGAGCGCGGCGAGATACGCCTCGATCACCCGCCGGTGCGCCTCGACGGAGAACAACAGGGTGATGTTCACGTTGACGCCGTCGGCGATGAGGCGCCGCACGGCGCGCGCTCCCTCGAGCGTGCCGGGCACCTTCACCATGACGTTCGGGCGATCGACCGCGGTCCAGAGCCGGCGGGCTTCCTCGACGGTCGCGTCTGCGTCGTTCGCCACCGCCGGGGAAACCTCGATCGAGACGTAGCCATCGGCGCCGCGGGACCGCGTGTACACGCCGGCGAAGAGGTCGCAGGCGGTGCGCACATCCGCGGTCTCGATCAGCTCGAAGAGCTGCCAGCTCGTGAGCGCCTTCGGCGCCTCGCCGAGCTGCTCATCGTAAGCGGTTCCCTCAGCGAGAGCCTTCTCGAAGATCGTGGGATTGGACGTCATGCCTACGAGGGAATCCTCGCGGATGCGACGCGTGAGGTCACCGTTGCGGAGCATGGTCCGATCGATGTAGTCCAGCCAGATCGACGTGCCCGCGTCGTGGAGCTGCTTCAGTCTGTCCATGTCCTTTTTTCCGGGATCGCTGATGCGTGCTGTGGGCGATGTCTACGGCTGCGCGCTGAAGTCGACGGAGAATTGCATTGTGCCCCACGTCATGACCAGGCTACCCGTGCCGGGCGCCGGGGCCGCCGCACCAGCTCGCGCCGGGTTCGGCAGCAGCGTGATGGTGAAGGTCTCGACGGGCTGCGCCAGCATCTCGACGCGCATTGGAACGCGGGCGATCTCGCCGTCGGCTCTGTACGGAATCCCCCACTGCCGCGTCCGGCCGTTTATCACGAGCCGCGGCGCGGTCGGCGAAGGGACCATCGCCAGAGTGTAGTTGCCCGGCGGGAGGCGGGTCCCGCCGATCTCGAGCGCCACGTCGGTGGTCAGCTGGGTGGCTCGATTGGCACCAGCGCGCCAGACTGTATCCAGCGGCACGAGCGACCCGAAGACTTCCCGGCCGCGCGCGTGTGGCTGGCCGTAGTCCACCCTGATGAGCGCTCCACCACTGACGGAGATCTCGCTCGTCGCCCTGCCACTCGGAGCGAAGGTTGTCTGGCGCGCCTGCGCAAGCACGGACGGGGCCGCCAGGGTCAGAGAGAGCAGTGACAGCGCGAGCGATTTCGTGAGCATGGCGACGGCGGGCAGGAAGTGGGCGATCGAGAGGCTTGTGTTCGCCGTAATCTACTCGCGGACCCACCCGGGTCACAGTCGGACGATCATTGGAGGCTCGATGAAGCAGACCCCTGCTCGTTCGAGGAATCCGGGCGCTGCGCATGCCGCGTCTGGTCGACGCGGAAATCGAATGGGCCTACTCCACGAGACGCGACGCGAGAACGCCACCAAGGTACAACCCTGCGCCGAGCCCGATGACCGCCAGGATGAACGCCGTCATCAACCCTGCCTTCGCTCCCGCAACCCAGCCGATGTAACTTCCGGCCGAGGCGAATATCATCGCAAGTGGCTTTCGCACGTGACGGTTTCCGCCGGTAGAAGTTGGAAAAGCTCCCGATACGAGGACTTAGAAGGACGTGTCGGGGAAACCTGTGAGCCGAATCACTCGCTCGCTCGTTCCGACACCCGGGGTGGAACATCGGAGTGGACCGGGTCGTCATCAGAGTGTACTCCCGGACGGGTATTTCTCCTGGCCCGTTGCCCGGAGCCTCCACGACGCCTGCCCTGCGATGCGGTTCGCTCGCGAATGAGCGGGCGCCACGATCGATGCGGTGCATTTCAGCTGCTTCGCGGTCGAGCCACTATATTTCCCCGACTCCAATGCCCTGCTTTCATACATTCATCCCCGGCCTCGCCCTCGTCCTTCTGGGCGCCTCGTCCCTTTCCGCCCAGAGCTCGGCACCCGACAGCACCAGGATCACGACCCTCGCCACGGTCACGGTGACGGCTGAATCGGGCAACTGGTTCACCCGTGCGCACGACCTTCGCCAGTCGGTGGTCATGCTGACCGCGGAGAACCGCCGGCTCGCTCTCGAGCTGCGTCGGCACGACGAGCACGTGGCCAGACTCGAGGTCAGGCTCGATTCGCTGAAGCGGGTCGACGCAGAACAGCAGCGCGCCCTGGCGACGATCGGGGACTCTCTGGCGGCAACGCGAGCCCGGCGGAAGGCGCTCGAAGCGCGGATCATCGCGGCCGAGATCCGACCCCGGCAGTAGCGTTCGTCCGGGCGCGAAGCGCCTGGTTAGCGGGCTAAACGGACAAGGCGATAACGGCCACCCTTCGTTGCGAGTTGATAGCTTCCAAGCTATCATGGTTTCATGCCTTCCCCTGCCACCCCGCGAAGTCTCGTCACCGAGGCGCGACGGCTTGCCCGGCTCACGCAGCGCGAGCTGGCTGAGCGCGCGGCCACGGCTCAGTCGGTCGTGGCTCGAATCGAGGGCGGCTCGACGATTCCCAACTGGGACACGCTGTCGCGTCTGCTGGAGGCCGCCGGGTTCGAGCTACGGGCTACGCTCCAGGCTTCGGCCGCCGGCCGCTCGCACATGCTCAGCGACGTCGGGCGAATCCTTCGGCTGAGCCCGGAGGAGCGCCTGATCGAGCTCCGAAACGCCGCAAGGTTCCTGGCTGCTGCTCGCCGCGGTGACTGACATCGCGCCGTTTGACCCGGAGCTCCTCGTCAGGACCCTTGCGATGCACGGAGTCCGCTACGTCCTCATAGGTGCGGTTGCTGCGCGGCTTCACGGCTTTCCGCGGATGACGGCCGACGCCGACATCACTCCCGCCCGCGATCCCGCCAACGTGCGGCGACTCGTGGCGGCGCTGCGCGAGCTCGAGGCCCGCGTCTTCACGGAGTCGGTGCCCGAAGGTTTGACGTTCGACTGCAGCCCGGCGATGCTCGCCCGTGCAGATCTGTGGAATCTCACCACTCTGGCCGGACGTCTCGATGTGGCGTTCACACCCAGTGGAACCCGCGGATACGACGACCTGATCCGCAACGCGGTGCGGTTCGACGTGTTCGGGACAACGCTCGATGCGGCGTCGCTCGAGGACATCATACGCTCGAAGGAAGCGGCAGATCGACCGCAGGATCGACAGGACGTCGTTATCCTGCGCGAGATGCTCCGGCAGCGTGGCTGAGTCTCGACGCTCGCACGCCGGACGAGCGTGGGGATCGGTCGGCTCGACGCGTTTGGGTGCGTCGGGAACGAAATGATGCGGAGCGGCCCGACCCCGCGCATTAGGGTGCGCAGTGTCCCCTTGCCGGACCATCCGCCGAGAGCCCAGACTATGGCCATGGCGCTCCCCGTCCCGCACTTCACAATCGACATGCTCGACGAGCTCCCCGACGACGGGAACCGCTACGAGCTGCTCGAAGGCATGCTCCTCGTGACGCCCGCGCCGAGCACCGCGCATCAGGTGATTGCGAGCCGTCTGCACATTCAGCTTTCAGCCGCCGTTGGGGCGACCGCGCTCGCGCACGTAGTCGAAACGGGGGCGATCCAGCGCGGGGGGCGCACGCAGCTTCAGCCAGACATTCTCGTTTTCCCGGCCGTCTATCCGCCGACGACCCACTGGCGGATGATTCGCGGGTGGTGGCTGGCGGTGGAAGTCCTGAGTCGATCGTCACGCGTGTACGACCGCGAGGTGAAACGAGCTGCGTATCTCGCTCTCGGCGTCGCCGAGTACTGGATCGTGGATCCATGCGACTGCGCCGTCGAAGTCTGGATCCCCGGCGCAAGCACCGGCCGTCGCGTCACCGATTCGCTTCGGTGGCATCCTGCGGCGCTCGCCGAGGAGGTCGTTATCGATCTCTGCGCGGTGTTTCGCGATATCGGCGGCGACGACGAGAATCCGGGCGCGTGACCGAGCAATGACGATGGGAGGCGCGATTGCCGGCGACGTGAGGCCGAAGCGAGCCGCGGGTCGTCCGTAAAGCAGACCTAGAACGCGTAACGAACGCCGACCTGGATGCCTCCGTCGCCGCCCGCCTTGCCCGAGCTTCCGATCACGGCGGCAATCCCCGCGATTCGCGCCGCGCTCGCTTCGCAACGCGCGGCGGTGCTCCAGGCCCCGCCGGGCGCGGGAAAGACAACACGCGTCCCCCTCGCACTCCTCGGCGAGCCATGGCTACGCGGCGC
>JBGTMW010000635.1:0-16812 GCA_041743365.1 Gemmatimonadaceae bacterium | reverse complement strand
CCGCACCCCGGACGCGGCATCGCGGCTGGCTTCCCGCGCCGCCTCGATCGTTTCGGCCACAGCGGTGACCGCCACCACGCGCCCCCCTGCCGTGCGCAGAACCCCATCACGGGCCCGGTTCGTCCCTGCGTGAAAGATGAGGACGCCCTCCGTGCTCGCCGGCAGCTCGATGGGGTCGCCGAGGCGAGGCGAGGCCGGATACCCCGGAGCGGCGACCACTGTTGTCACTGCGGCGCGTGGATCCCAGTCCATTGGTCCGAGGCTGGTCAATCCGGAACCCGTCGCCACCGCCGCGATAGGCTCGAGGAGGCTGCTCTGCAGGAGGGGGATGATCGCCTGGGTCTCCGGATCTCCAAAACGGCAGTTGAACTCTATGACTTTCGGCCCTTTGGACGTAAGCATGAGACCGGCGTACAGAAGGCCCGCGAACGGGCGTCCGTGCTCCCGCATGGCACTGAGGGTGGGGAGCAGGATCGACCGCTCGATCTCTGCTACCATCTCGGGAGTTGCGAGCGAGACCGGAGCATAGGCGCCCATCCCACCGGTGTTGGGGCCCCGATCCCCGTCGAGCAGCCGCTTGTGATCCTGTGCCGGGAGCATGGGGAGCACGGACACTCCGTCCGTTATTGCAAAGAGCGACAGCTCTTCACCTTCCATGAACTCTTCGACCAGGATTTCGGCCCCGGCATCACCGAGCTTGCCATGCAGGAGCATGTCATCGATCACCGTTTCAGCCTCCGCCATGCTCCCGCAAACAGTCACGCCCTTTCCGCCCGCCAATCCAGACGCCTTGATCACCACGGGTGCGCCGATTCGGTGAGCGGCGCGCTTCGCATCCGCCGCATCGGTATGTCGGGTGGCCCGAGCTGTCGGGATTTCCGCCCGGAGCATGATGTCCTTCGTGAACGACTTGGAGGTCTCGACTGCCGCCGCCTCGCGCGTAGGGCCGAATATCGCCTGCCCCTCCGCGACGAACCGGTTCACGATGCCCGACGCGAGCGGCGCCTCCGGCCCCACCACGGTGATGTCTACCCGCTCACTCGCCGCGAGCGCGACCAGAGCCTCGACCTCGCCCGCCGGAATCGGTACGCAGCGCGCGACTTCCGCGATCCCGGGATTGCCCGGAGCGGCAAGAAGCTCCAGCGCAGGGTTTTCGCGCTGGAGCTTCCAGAGGAGAGCATGCTCCCGCCCGCCCCCCCCAACCATCAGGAGCTTCATCTTGCTGGCAGTGGCTTCACTTGCCGGGACCGCGGAATGCGTCGCTGAAGGCGCCGCGCGCCCGATCGAACATGCCCCCGAGCGAGTTCACGGCATCCCGCGTGCGCTCGCCGTAGTAGCCGGCCGCATCGACGTAGTCGTCCGAGAGCGGCCTGTCTCCTTCACCCCCGCGCCGAATGTAATTGCCGGCAAGGATCGCCTGATACTCGCCACGGGCAACCCAGCGCTGCAGCTCCGCGGCGCGAAGCGTGGCGAACGGATGGTCACGCAGAGCTGACGCCAGGATCTTCAGGATCGTGTCCCATGCGTTGGTGTCCACTTCGTACTCGGCCGCCTGCTCCATGAAGGCGTCGAGGTTCATCTGGTCCTTTTCGGCGTCGCCCCCAGCCATCTTCATGAACGTGCCCATGGCGGCGCGCTCGTTCTGGATTCCGAGCAGCCCCGCCCGGTCGCTCGACAGCTCCGCCTTGCGATACCACTCCAGGAGGGCGAGCTGGAACGGCATCAGCGCCAGCCCCGCGAGGAAGGGAAGGTTGTTGAGGCCGAACATGATCAGGATGATCGCGAGCGTCCGGTAGGTCGTGTGTCCGCTCATGATGTGCCCCAGCTCGTGCGCGAGAATGAAGCGCTGTTCCTCGCGATCGAGGACCGTTAACGCCCCCGAGTTGATCACGATGAAGGGCTCATCGAAGCCCACGGCCATCGCGTTGAGCACGGGGGTCTGGCTGACGTAAAGCTCAGGGCGGCGCGGCCAGTCGAGGGTCTCGAGCACCTCGGTGTACAACTGGTCGAGGTCGGGCCGCTGCCTCGGACCCACTTTTACGGCGTTGGCCAGGAAGAGGAGGCGGATGCCTCGCTCACCCAGGAACCCCGCAACCTTCCTGACCACTTCGTCGAAGCCGGGAAGTGCGCGCAGGGTGTTGAGGGCGGCGCGGTCGGCGGGATGCTCCCAGGCACGTGAGGAGATCTGGGAAAGAGTCACACGGTCTGTCATTGAATCCTCCGGGAACCGGAACGGGTCGAGCGCCCTACGCTAGGGCGGTGGCAAAGGTGTCGTTTCCAGGGTCAGACCCCGGCAAACGCGCCCTCGAGGTCCGAAAGGAGGTCGGCCACGTCCTCCACGCCGCAGGAAAGCCTGATCAGGCCCTCGGTGATCCCGAGCGCGGCGCGGTGTTCGGGAGGCACGGACGCATGGGTCATCGAAGCGGGATGGCTTATGAGGCTTTCGACGCCGCCGAGCGATTCGGCGAGCGAGAACACCTTCACTCGATCGAGGACGCGAGCCGCTCGGGCCTTCGTTCCCATCTCGACCGAGATCATCCCGCCGAAACCCGACATCTGCCTCCGCGCCAGCTCGTGCTGCGGGTGGGATGGCAGGCCCGGATAGATGATCGAGTCCTCGCCCATGCGCTCCGCGAGCCAGGCTGCGACGCGCCGCCCGTTCTCGTCGTGGCGGGGCATTCGGAGGTGCAGGGTCTTGGTCCCCCGGAGCGCAAGCCAGCTGTCGAACGGACCCGGAACCGCACCGCCCGCGTTCTGGATGAACTGGAGCTTCTCCGCGAGCCCGTCGTCGCGGACGATTGCGATGCCGCCTATCATGTCGCTGTGACCGTTCAGGTACTTCGTCGTGGAGTGGAACACGATGTCCGCTCCGTGGTCGAACGGACGCTGGAAGAACGGGGTTGCGAAGGTATTGTCGACGATCAGCAGCGCCCTCCGCCGCCGGGCGATCTCGCCCGCCGCGGCGAGGTCGGTGAGGCGCATCATCGGATTGGTCGGCGTCTCGATCAGGATCGCGACGGTGCCGGGTGTGCAGGCCTCATCGATCCTCCCGGCCTCGCGCGTATCGACGAAGGTGAAGGCCAGGCCCATGTGCCGGAGGATGCGGTCGAACAGCCGGAAGGTCCCGCCGTAGACGTTTTCTCCGCAGATGATGTGGTCGCCGGCGCGGAACATCTTCATTATCGAGTCCAGGCAAGCCGTGCCGCTGGCGAAGGCGAACCCGTGCCGACCACCTTCCAGGGCGGCCACATTCCGCTCCAGCGCCTCGCGGGTCGGATTCTTGCCCCGCGCATACTCGTAACCCTTGTGCTTTCCCAGCGCGTCCTGTACGTACGTCGATGTTAGGTACACCGGCGTCATGATCGCGCCAGCGAGCGGCTCGGGCCGCTGTCCGGCGTGAATCGCTCTGGTGCCGAACGCCGCGTCGAGATCGTCATCGTAGACGCGTGTCATGCGCGCCGGTGGCTGGATGTCATCGGGCAAAGATAACTCGCAGCCCATTGGACGGGGAGCAGTGACGGGGAATAACGGTGGAAGCAGGCGACCGTCCTCCGGGGCGCGCGCCACGGGAAGGGAGGAATCGAGACGCTGCCTGATAGTCGATGATGAGCCCGGCCTCCGTCGGCTGCTCGTGCGGCTCATGGAGAGCGACGGATTCGACTGCATGGAGGCAGCGTCAGCGGGCGACGCACTCGAGCTTCTCGCCCGGTCGCCCACGACGCTCGTGCTCACCGACCTGCGGATGTCGCCCATGGATGGAATCGAGCTGCTGCGGGCGATCCGCACCGCTCACCCCGACACCGCCGTCGTGATGATCACCGCGGTCGCCGATGTCGACGTGGCCGTGAGCTGCCTCGCGATGGGAGCCCTGGACTACCTCACCAAGCCGTTTCACCTCGAGGAGGTTCGCGCTCGCGTGAGCCAGGCGCTCGAGAAGCGCCGGCTCCTGATCGAGAATCGCGGCTATCAGGATCGTCTCGAGGATCGCGTTGCGGTACAGGCGCGGCGGCTCGAGGAGCTGTTCCTGGCGAGCGTGCAGTCGCTCGCCGATGCGCTCGAGGTGAAGGATCGCTACACCCGCGGCCATTCGAACAGGGTGAGCCAGTACTCCACCGTCATCGCCGGAATGCTAGGTCTCGACGCCGACACCACCCGGCAGATCGGCCTCGGCGGACACCTGCACGACATCGGAAAGATCGGCGTTCGCGAGTCGATCCTCAACAAGGCCGGCCCGCTCACCGAGGAAGAGTATCTCCACATCATGACCCACCCCGTGGTGGGGTGGCGGATCCTCTCGCCTTTGCTGAGCGAGGCGCCGCTTGCGCTGAACATTGTGCGGTCGCACCACGAACGATTCGACGGACGCGGGATTCCCGACGGACTTGCCGGAACGAACATTCCGCTGGAAGCGCGCATCGCCGCCGTCGCGGACGCGTTCGATGCGATGACCAGCGGGCGACCCTACCGCGGAGTGAGGATGGAGCTGGACGCGGTAATGACGGAAATCGCCCGCTGTTCCGGCAAGCAGTTCGACCCGGATGTCTGCGCCGCCTTCGAGCGCGCCGTGCAGGACAACCTCATCGTCCTGCCCTCGATCAGCGTGCAGACTCCGCGCAGCGTCGCCGCGATCGTATCAGCCTGACCGGCAGCTCCGCGTCGCGCTGTTCGGCCGAAAGCAGCCGCCGAACGGGAGCGGGACGCGGCCCCTTGCTCGTCTGCAGCCGGTCGTTCATCGCGTCGACTACAGCTCGAAGCGGGACATCGCGCCCTTCAGTCTCGATGCGATTTCCGCGAGGTGCTGGCTCGACTCGGTCACGTGGAGCATCGACGACGTCTGCTCCTCGACCACCGCGCTCACCTGGTGCGACGTGGCGGCATTCTGTTCGGCCACCGTGGCGATCTGCTCGATCTCGCGCGCGAGCGAGTCGGCCTCGCGCTGCTGCGAATCGGTGACCTCAACGATGCGCGCGACCGCTTCCTGACTCCCTTCGATCTCCTTCGTGATCTGCGTGAGCGCCGCGGTAGACGACCGGATCACAGATTCGCCACTGGCGACGCTCTCGCTCACGAGCGTGATCCGTTCGCCGGTGCGAAGGGAGGCGACGCGGATCTCGGCGGCAAGGCGCCGAATCGTCTCGAGCGCCTTCGCGCTCTCACCCGCGAGCTTGCGAACCTCGTCCGCGACGACGGCGAACCCCTTCCCGTGCTCACCGGCCCTCGCCGCCTCGATCGCCGCGTTGAGGGCCAGAAGGTTCGTCTGTCTCGCGATCACGGCGATAGTGTCGGTGATCTTGCCGATGCGAAGCGACTTTTCCCCCAGCTCCGTGACGGCCGGAACCGCTTCGCTCGTCACCGACGAGATGGTGCCCATGCTCCTGAGCGCTTCTTCGGCCGCCTGAGCTCCGCGCTTCGCGGAGACCGCGACGGTATCGGCGGCGCTCTGCGCGCTGCGTG
Organism: Gemmatimonadaceae bacterium; assembly: GCA_041743365.1. GTDB lineage: Bacteria > Gemmatimonadota > Gemmatimonadetes > Gemmatimonadales > Gemmatimonadaceae > JANPKQ01. The sequence continues at coordinate 11,358 of JBGTMW010000635.1, read as the reverse complement.
CATACTCGGCCGTCCTGAGAGCACGCTCGGCGAGGCGCAGCGACGTGCTGACCGCACTGTTGATGCCTTTCGTCTGTACGGCCGCAGCGTCGGCGATGGAGTGAGCGGCGCTCGATACCTCCTGGGTCGATGCGCTCATCTCCTCGGCGCCGGAGGCGAGCTCCTCGGCGGTGGCAGCGACTTCACTCGCGCCGGAGTCGACGTCGCGCAGCAGGGCCCTCAGGCTCGATGTCATGTTCCGCATCGACTCCGCGAGAGTGCCGATCTCGTCGTTCGACACGAACAGAAGCTCCTCGCGCAGTCCTCCTCGCGCGACTGCCTGGGCGTGGGTCGCGACGGCCTCGATCCCCTTGGTGAGCCTCCGCGCGAGCCAGATGGAAATGCCGACGGCCACCACGAACGCGATCAGGGTGAAGGTGGCGAGCTTCACGAGCTGATCGCGCAGCTCGGTGAGAAAGCCGTCGGCGCGGAGCGTCGTCACGACGAATCCCGCGGGCGTGCCGTCGGATCTGAGCACCGGCGCCGCCGCCGTGAGCATCTGCCCTTCGTCGGTGTCGTGCACCGATGTGAACCCTGGCCGGTTCGCCGCGAGGCTGGCAACCAGCTCGCCCGGTGGCGTCCACGTGTAGTTGTACTGCGGCGCCCGCGCGTTCCACGATGAGTGGACCATGTAGCGGTACGTGCCAGCCGGAGTCAGGCGCACTACGGCGATGCCGTTGCCGAATTCGCTCAGGTTTCCATCGTTGGCGCGCCAGAGACGGCCGAGGGTCTGCCGGGCGCCGATGAAGGCCTCGGTGTTCTGCCCGCGGGTGCCGATCACATCGAGCGACTCCGCCGGCAACGAGACCGCCGCGCTGCGCGCGATCGCCGAGAGTCGCAGGCCGTGGAGTCGGGTGGAGTTGGCGCGTCCCTGCAGGTAGACGGGGACGAGCAGCACGAAGAGCGTCGTGAATACCGCCGCTGCGCCGAGTGCGGCCAGTTTCGAGCTGAAGGGAAGGTATCCGGCCCCGCGAACATCGAGTCGGGCGAAGAGGCGTCTGCGTTGCATGGGCGATTCCGACGCCGAACTGTCCTGCGGCTGTGGCGTACCGACGGACGGGGTATATTCCGGCCGGAACTCACGGGAAACGCGTGTCGGAGGAAGCATGCCCTACGCAGGGTTGATGGTCAGCGTCTCTGGAATTCGGGGCCGGGTTGGTGAAGCACTCACGCCGGAGATCGTGAGCACCTTCGCCGCCGCCTTCGGCGTGTGGGCACGCGGTCCGGCAGGCGCCACGGCCCCGGGGCCGTCGGGCTCGACGCGTCCGATCGTCGTCGGGCGCGACAGTCGCGTTTCGGGGCCCATGTTTCACAGGGCGGTCCTCGCCGCGCTCCAATCCGTCGGGTGCCGTGTCATCGATGTCGGTCTTGCCCCCACCCCGACGATCCAGCTTGCCGTTGAGGCACATCACGCTGCCGGTGGATTGGCCATCACCGCGAGTCACAATCCGGTCGAATGGAACGCCCTGAAGTTCATCGGGCCGTCGGGCCTTTTTCTCGAGGCGCACGAAGGGACGGCAATGCGCGCAATCGCGGATGGCGTGATTCCGCGCGCCACGTGGGACAGGCTCGGGCTCGTCGAGACCGATGAACAGGCCGTGGAGCGCCATCTCGCCGGCATTCTTGCGCTGCCGTACCTCGACGTCGACGCGATCCGGCGCCGCCGGTTCCGGGTGGCGCTGGACTGTGTCCACGGAGCCGGCGCGACCATCATGCCCGCGCTCCTGGAGCGCCTGGGGTGCGAGGTCACGGCCATCGGCCTCGAGACCGACGGGCTGTTCCCGCGTCCCCCGGAGCCGGTGGCGGAGAATCTCGGAGAGCTCGAGAGGCTGGTGCGGGAGAGCCGATCCGACATAGGTCTCGCCGTGGATCCTGACGTCGACCGTCTGGCGCTCGTCGATGAGACGGGACTGGCTATCGGAGAGGACTACACCCTCGCCCTCGCCGCACGGGTCGTCCTCGAGAGCCGATCGGGAGTGGTCGTCACGAACCTGTCGACGAGCCGGATCGTCGATGACGTAGCCAGGGAGGCAGGGGGGAGCGTGATCAGGGCCCCGGTCGGCGAGGTCAACGTCGCAACCAGGATGCGCGACGAGGGGGCGCTGATCGGGGGTGAAGGCAACGGGGGAGTGATTCTCACGGAGCTGCACCTTGGCCGGGATGCCCCGGTCGGTGCGGCATTGATGCTACAACTGCTTGCCGCTACGGGGGATCCGCTCTCGAAGATCGTCGCCCGGTACCCGCGATATTCGATCGTCAAGGACAAGCTGGATCGTCCAAACGGCAGTCTCGACACGGCCTACAGGGCCTTAACCTCTGCTTTTGCGGATGCCGAAGTGGATCGCCAGGACGGACTTCGCTTTTCCTGGTCGGATCGCTGGGTTCACATTCGGCCTTCGGGAACGGAACCGATTGTGCGAGTGATCGCAGAAGCACGGAGCGAAGCGGATGCGCGCGCGCTGGTCAGCCGGTCGCGGGCGCCCCTGGATGCGCTGCCGCGATAATGAACCTCGGGGAATCCTTTTCATATGTGTGGAATCGTCGGATACGTGGGGTCGCGGGTTGCGGGCCCACTCCTGCTCGAAGGATTGAAGCGGCTGGAGTACCGTGGGTACGACTCGGCCGGCGTTGCGATCATGAACGGCCGCGGCGTGGAAACCCGCAAGGCGGCGGGGAAGATATCCATACTCGAGACGGTAATGCTCGGGGAGCCCGTATCGGGTACCCTGGGGATCGCGCACACCCGGTGGGCCACGCACGGTGCGCCGACGACCTGCAATGCGCATCCGCACGTCGACTGCAAGGGGAACATCGCGGTCGTCCACAATGGCATCATCGAGAACGCGACGGCTCTTCGTCACTGGCTGGAGGACAACGGCCACACCTTCGCCTCCGAGACGGACACCGAGGTGCTCGCACATCTCATCGAGTCCTCGTACGACGGGAATCTCGAGGACGCGGTGATCGAGGCGCTGCACATGGTGCACGGCACGTACGGAATCGCCGTGATCTCCAGCGACGATCCGAACAAGATCGTCGCGGCCCGGAAGGGGAGCCCCCTCATCATCGGCCTGGGCGACGAGGAGTACTACATCGCCAGCGATGTCTCGGCGATTCTCGAGCACACCCGCCAGGTGGTGTACCTCGATGATGGTGATCTCGCCGTGCTGGATCGTGCGGGATACAGGGTGATCGACCTCCAGGCGCACGAGATGACGCGCACGGTCAGCCAGGTGGACTGGGATCTCGGCCAGATCGAGAGGGGCGGGTTTTCGCACTTCATGCTGAAGGAGATCTTCGAGCAGCCGGCGACGATCGAGAACACCATGCGCGGTCGCCTCCTGCCCGCCGATGGCACTGCAAAGCTCGCGGGGCTGAACCTCACCAACGACGAGCTCCTGGGCTTCGACAACATCATCATCACGGCGTGCGGCACCAGCTGGCACTCCGCGCTCATCGGCGAGCACATGCTGGAGGAGTTGACGCGGATTCCCGTCGAGGTCGAGTACGCTTCGGAGTTCCGCTACCGGAATCCGATCGTGACGCCGAAGACGTTGTGCATCGTCATCTCGCAGTCCGGCGAGACAGCTGACACCCTCGCCGCGATGCGCGAAGCCAAGCGGCGCGGCGCGCGCACGGTGGGACTCGTCAACGTCGTCGGCTCGACGATCGCTCGCGAGTCCGACGGCGGCGTGTATCTGCATGCGGGCCCTGAAATCGGCGTTGCCTCGACGAAGGCGTTCACGAGCCAGGTGATAGCGCTCGCGCTGCTGACCCTCCGGATGGGCCGGCTCCGCGCCCTCTCCGCGGTTCGCGGCGCCGAGATCATCGAGGCGCTCGGCGCCCTTCCGGGCCAGATCCAGGCGATCCTCGACCAGGCGCCGTCGATCGAGGCGCTCGCAAACGAATACGCCGACTCCGCGAATTTCCTGTACCTCGGTCGCGGCTTCAACTTCCCCGTCGCCCTGGAAGGGGCGTTGAAGCTGAAGGAGATCAGCTACATCCACGCGGAAGGGTATCCGGCGGCCGAAATGAAGCATGGTCCCATCGCGCTGATCGACTCGGCGATGCCCGTGGTGTTCATCGCCCCGCACGATTCGGTGTTCGACAAGGTCGTGTCGAACGTGCAGGAGGTAAAGGCGCGCGGCGGCCGTGTCATCGCGATCACCAGCCGCGACGAGCCCCAGCTCGCGGGACTTCTCGCTCACGAGATCCGGATCCCGCAGACGATCGACATGCTGACGCCGGTGCTTGCAGCCGTTCCCCTGCAGCTTCTGGCCTACTACATCGCGGTCAACCGTGGCTGCGACGTCGACCAGCCGCGCAACCTCGCAAAGTCGGTCACGGTCGAGTAAACGGGGCAAGCCGGCGGGAACGATGCGTGTGCTGGTTCAGCGGGTCTCGCGAGCCGAGGTGCGCATACGATCCGGGAATGCAGCGTCGCGCGTCGGCGGCAGCATCGAGCGCGGGCTCCTGCTGCTCGTCGCCTTCACCGATGGTGATGACGAGGCCGGCGTCCTCTGGATGGCGGAGAAGGTAATTGGCCTCAGGGTTTTCCCCGACGCAGACGGGAAGATGAACCTCTCGGTGGCGGATGTCGGGGGCGGGCTGCTCGTGGTCTCGCAGTTCACCCTCTACGGCGACGCGTCCAGGGGCCGCAGGCCGAGCTTCGTCGCCGCGGCTCGCCCCGAGCTCGCGATTCCCCTCTACGAGCGCCTCGTCGGCGCGCTTCGGTCGCTGGGCGCTCTCGTGGAGACCGGGGAGTTCGGCGCGATGATGGACGTCGAGCTGGTGAATGACGGTCCGGTCACCCTGTGGCTCGAGCGGTGAGCGCCGTGCGCGTCATCCTTGCATCTGCCTCGCCGCGCCGGCGCGAGTTGCTCTCGCTCATCGGAATCGCGCATGAGGTCAGGCCGGCCGACGTGGACGAGACCATCCAGGAGAACGAAGCCCCAGCGGTCTACGCGGAACGGCTTGCGCGCGCCAAGGCTGCCGCAATCGATGAGGTGGACGATGCCACGCTCGTCATCGCTGCCGACACCATAGTCGTCATCGATGACGCGGTGCTGGGAAAGCCGGCGGATGGCCCGGACGCCGCGCGCATGCTGCGATGCCTCGCCGGCCGCACGCACACGGTCTACACGGCGGTGGGGGTGCGTCGTGGCGCCCGGATCGTATCGGCAGTCGAGCACGTTGCGGTGACGTTCCGTGAGCTCGGGGACGACCAGATCTCGTCGTACATCGCTACCGGCGAACCGATGGACAAGGCTGGTGCCTACGGCATCCAGGGGTATGGCGCGACCATCGTCGAGCGCATCGATGGCGACTACTTCGCCGTCATGGGTCTGGCGCTCGGCACCCTGGTGCGACTGATGGCGACGTGCGGCGTGCGTTATGACTTCGGCCGGCTCGAGTAGCGCTCCTTCCACAACGCCACCTTCTCCATCACGTCGGTGACGGTGATGCGGCGCATGCGCCCCTTTCTCCTGCGGTCGGTGATCGGCGAGACTTCGCCCGGGTCGTGGTAAGCATCTATGACGAGGTCATGGTACCGCCGATATGGTCCGGCACGGCGGGGATCGAGGTGGCCGATGAGACTCACGACGGGCCTCTCGAGAGCGACGGCGATGTGGAGGGGCCCCGTGTCGAGGGAGATCACCAGCGATGATGCATCGAGGACGCCGACGAGATCGCGCAGCGGAATCCCCAGCGTCGAAACCGGCGCGCGCGCGGCAAGCTCGACTAACCTGCGCTCCGTCTCCAGCTCGGCCGCCGAGCGCCCGCCGACGAGGACGGGCTCGAGACCCCAGTCGGAGTAGAGCAGGTCGGCGACCTCGGCCCAGCGTTCGGGCAGCCAGTCCTTTTCGGGCTTGCTCGTTCCGATCACGAGCGAGGCGATCGGACGATCGAGTCTGGCCACGAAGGCGCGCTGCGACGCGTGCTCAGAGGGCCACGGACCGATTCCCCATTCCAGCGGATCGCAGGACACCCCAAGGAACGAAAGGAATTCGAGATACTGATCCTGTATGTGCTGTAGGGGGTGTGGTGGAATTTTCCGGTTGGTGAACAGCCAGTTGAGATCGTGAGCGCGCGCGCGGTCGTAGCCGAGCTTGAACGGCGAACGGACGAATGCGAGCACGATGCTGGTCTTGAGATAGACCTGAAGGTCGAGCACGAGATCGAAGGTTCGCCCCGCCAGCACTCGCCTGATGTCGACGAAGGCACGCCACCCGCGCTTCCGCTCGAACACGATAATTTCGTCCACCGCGGAGTGGCCGCGGACCAGCGACGCCGGTCCCGGCTGGAGAACCCAGGTGATCCGGACCGCGGGATGGTGCCGCTTCAACGCCGTCACGACCGGCAACACGTGCACCGCATCGCCGACGGCCCCCATCATCATGATGCACACGCTGTGCAGCGGCCATGGCCCCGCCCCGGTCGGGCCGGTTAACATAAGGCTCCGCGATGGCCGCTTCGGTCGCTTCGCATCCGCTGGTCACGAGGACTTTCATGCATGACACGATCGGTGCGCTGATCGCACGACTCGCCCAGACCAACATCGAGCTGTGGCACGAAGAGGACAAGGCACGGGTAAGCGATGACCATCAGGTCGCGGCCGCGAAGCGGAAGATCGACCAGCTCAACCAGCGCCGCAACGACCTGATCGAGAGGATCGACGAGGCGGTGATGGAAACCGCCCGGGCTGCGCAGCGTGAGGGCACCCGTGGCTGAGACGGTGGGATGGCTCGCGGACAAGCTCAGCATCGTCGAGCTGAAAATCTATCACATGCGCGAGCAGGCGGGTCGGCCGGGTGCCACGGCGGAGTTTCGCGCACAGTGCGAGGATAAGGTGTCAGTGCTCGAGCGCCAGCGGGACGACCTGGCTGAGGAGCTTGCGACGCTGTTTGCGGCGATCGCATCCGGCGCCGTGGTGCCGAAGGTGTACAGGCAGTTCAAGATGTACAACGACCCTCAGTACCGCGCGCCGGACGGGGCTCGGTAGCGCCGGTTCCACAGGTCGATGCGGTCCATCACATCGGCGACCTGTATGCGTGACATGCGGCCCCGGCGTCGCTCCAGCAGCACCGGCACGATCTCGCCCGGGTCGTGGTAGGCATCGATGATCAGGTCGTGACATGACCGGAACGGCCCTGTTCGTCGCGGATCCGAATTCGCCATCAGGCTGATCACCGGTCGGCCCAGCGCGACGGAGATGTGAAGCGGGGCACTGTCCAGTGCGAGGACCAGCTCCGCCCCGTCGATGATCGCGACCAGTCGGCGAAACCCGCTTCCCAGCGCATCGACTGGCTTGTGCCGGGCAAGGCCCGCGATCGCATCGCGGGTGTTGATCTCGCGCTCGGACTGGCCGCCCAGCAGCACCGCACGCAGACCATGCCGCTCGTAGAGGGCGTCGGTCACCGCCGCCCAGCGATCGGGGAGCCAGTCCCGGTCTGCATCGCTGGAGGCGATGTTGACGGCGACCGCGGGCCCGCCGACGCGTTCGTAGAACTCGCGCTGCCACGCCCGCTCCTCTGGCCAGGGGCCGAGATGCCATTCCGGCGGTTCGGGATTCACACCGAGATGTCGCAGGAATTCCATGTACTGCTCCATCACGTGCTGCGTGGGGTGCGGCGGGATCCGGTCGTTGGTGAACAGCCAGTTCAGGTCCCGTGCACGCTTCCTGTCGAATCCGACCTTTCGCGGCGCCTTCGCGAGCGCCGTCACGAGCCCACCCTTGAACGCTACCTGAAGGCCGATGACGATGTCGAAGGGACGTCGGCTCAGCTCGCGGCGAATTCCTGCGAAGGCTCGCCAACCGCCTCGCGGGTCGAAGGGGATGATCTCGTCGACGTTCGGATGTCCGCGTATCAGCGATTCCGGCAGCGGCTGAAGTACCCAGCTGATGCGAATCGACGGATCGTGTCGCTTGAGGGCGTTCACGATCGGCAGCACGTGCACCGTGTCGCCGACCGCGCTCATCATCACGATGCAGATGTCGGCGCCTGACGGGACGGTCACGCGCGGTTGCCGAGTGCAGCGGTCTCCAGCGCGCCGAGCTCATCATCCGTGATGGGAGCGCCTCTGCGCTTCCGCCAGCGTTCGATCGAGCGCACCAGGCGCGCGGCGTTCGCGGATGCGATGCGCGCGCGAGCCGTGTCGATCCGCACCCGATCCACGTCGAGCAGGAACGCCTTCGCAGTCCCGGACCCGTCCGTCGCGACGAGAATGTTCTTCAGGTTGAGGTCGGGGTGGTGCACGCCGCCTCTGGCCATTTCCGCGAGAAGCGCCGCTGCAGCGCGGACTGCGTCGGCGCGCGGCACGAGGGGCGAGGCGCCTCCGAGAACATCGGCGAGGTCGGCGCTGCGCGGAATTTCGCGCGTCGCGATGTCGCTGCGCCGCAGCACCCGACCTGACGCATAGACGACGGATGCGACCACGAGTGGAGTCGCGATTCCAAGCTCGGTGAGCCGAACGGACATTGCCAGCTCGCGAGGCGCTCGCGTCGGCGCGAGAAACTGGTCGCCAGTGATCGGTGCCAGCAGCCCTCCGTGGCGGGAGTGGCGCACGACGACCGTCCCGGCGCCGCCGAGGGGAACGACGTAGACCGGAGCGCGCCCCTGAAGAACACGGACACCGGGCTGGCGCGCCGCGTAGGCATACAGCGACTCCGACGGGAGGATCTCCCTGAGCGCGGCCACCACTTCCGGGATCGCGACCGCCTGCGTCCCCCCAATCCGCAGACGCTCGTAGCCGGCAGGCAGGGAGGGAGCGGTCCTGCTCCTCACGGCACGATGCTGAAGATCGGCACCTTGTTGCTCTTGCCTCTGACTTCCAGCGGCGGTCGCTTTCCGAGCGTCGGAACCTTCGAGAGGGCGGACCGCATCTCGTCGGATATCAGGATCTCCCCGCCTTCCGCCGCGGAGCAGAGCCGGCTTGCGGTGTTCACAGTGTCGCCGATTACCGTGAACTCGAGCCGCCGCTCCGAGCCGATGTTCCCCGCGAACACTTCGCCGTAGGTCAGGCCGATCCCGATCTGGAGCTCGGGTCGCCCTTCGCCGCGCCACTTCACGTTGAGGATCTCGAGCTCGCGGATCATGTCGATTGCCGCGGCCATGGCCCGGTCGGGATCGTCCGGAGCGCTGAGCGGTGCACCCCACTGCGCCATGACGGCATCGCCGATGAACTTGTCCAGTGTTCCGCCGTGACGGAACACGCACTCGACCATTTCGGTGAAGTACTCGGTGAGGAGCGCGGCCATGTCATCCGGATTCATCGTCTCCGAAAGCGCGGTGAACCCCCGGATGTCGCTGAAGAGAACCGCGACCTGGCGCTTCTCACCACCGAGCTTGATCGCGTCGGGCGAGGTGGCGATCCGGGCGGCGAGCTGCGGCGCGAAGTAGCGCTCGAAGTTGCTGCGCACCAGCGCCTCCTGCCGGATTCGCTCCGCGAACTGACTGTTCTCGATCGCGACTGCCGCGATGCCGGAGAACGCGATGAGGAACGCCAGGTCCTCCTCGCCGAAGCGATGTGTGGTGGTGACGTTGTCCACGTAGAGTACGCCGAGGACCTTGTCCTTGCCGACGAGCGGAACGCACATCGCCGACCGAACGCGCTGCATCAGGATGGACTGGCCGCCGAACCGCTGGTCCTCGCCAGCGTTGTCGGAGAGGATCGCCAGCTGTTCGTCCACGACCCGCCGGGCAATCGACTGCGGTACCGTCCTCCCGGCATCCGAGCCCTGCTTGTCGCGCGAGATCTTCGGGATCAGGTCGCCCTGCTCGTCGAGAAGGAGGATGGACACCCGGTCTATGTCGAGGATCTTCGAAGCATGCTCGGTGATCCGCTCGAGGAGGGCCTCGACGTTGACCGCCCGGGTGAGCTCCTTCGAGACATCGACGAGCTTTTCGAGCTTCTGCTGGGTACGGTGGGCCTCGGCGACATCGTCCGACACCGCTGCCTGCGGACCGCTCGGACGCAGGGACGCTGCCCACCCTGTTCGGGCGGATGGCATCGGGATCGACCGAACGATCGTCGGGTTGACGGGAACCGGCCCGAGTGACACCGGGGTCCGCTGGCGCCCGGAGCCCGGTGAAGGTGCGAACTCCCTGAGCCGGAAGGCCACCTTCCCGAAGGTGACCACATCCCCAGGCGAGAGTCGCGCCGCATCGATCCGTTCCCCGTTGAGGAACGTCCCGTTGCTCGATCCGAGATCGGTGACGTGGACGCCGCTCTCATCGCAGGCGACCTCGGCATGCTTCCGGGAGATCGTCGGATCGAAGACCGGGATGTCACTGTTCAGCGCGCGGCCCACGACGAGTGGAGATCCGGCACGCAGCTCGAAAGTCTGCTCGCCTTCGGTGCTGATAAGCTTGTAGAGCATCTATGCTACAATATGGGCGCTTGCGACGTCGCGCCAACTCCCCGCACCCGGCCGATGGCGGTGAGAAGTGCGCGCGCCTTGTTCTCGGTCTCCTCCCATTCACGCTCGGGGACCGAATCCGCAACAATGCCTGCTCCCGCCTGAACCGACGCAGTTCCGTTCGCGACGACGCAGGTGCGAATCGTGATCGCCAGGTCCATGCGCCGGTCGCCGCTGGCAATGTAGCCCACCGCTCCGGCGTATGGTCCCCGCCGCTCGGGCTCCAGCTCATTGATGATCTCCATCGCGCGTACCTTCGGTGCCCCCGTCATGGTCCCCGCCGGAAAGGTTGCACGAAAGACGTCCACGGCCGACGCGTCGTTCGCCAGGATGCCCTCCACCTGACTCACGATGTGCAGGACGTGCGAGTACTTCTCGATCCCCATGAGCTCCGACACGGTGACGGACCCGAACTGTGCTATCCGCCCGACGTCGTTTCGCCCCAGGTCCACGAGCATCACGTGCTCGGCGCGCTCCTTCTCGTCGGCGAGCAGCTCGTCGGAAAGCCGCTGATCCTCTTCGGCCGTCGTTCCCCGCGGGCGCGTGCCGGCGATCGGCCTCACCGTCACGCGTCCGTCGGCCACCCTCACCAGCAGCTCGGGCGAGCTCCCGACCAGTTCGACCCCGTCGAGTACGAGATGATACATGTAGGGGGACGGATTGAGCACCCGGAGCGACCGGTAAAGCGCATCGGTGGAGAAGTCATGCGGGACCTCGATCCGCCGGGCAAGGAGCGCCTGGAAGCAGTCGCCTGCGAGGATGTATTCCTTTATGCGCTCGACATCCCCGAGGAACTTCGCCCTGGTGTAGCTGGAGCGCCCCTCGGCCGGTTTCGCATCGACGTCGAGGTCGAGCGGCGGGAGAGCCACGGGCGCGCGGAGGCGTGCGAGCGCGGCGTC
>JBGTMW010000634.1:0-2282 GCA_041743365.1 Gemmatimonadaceae bacterium | reverse complement strand
AGTCAATTCCGGTGACGTACGCGAAGCTGCGCACCGCGATGCCGCCGAAATCCGTGCGGCGTGGCGCGGCGGACGACGAACGCCTTCCCGGAAGCGCGGTGTTGTCGCCGTTCGGCGCCGCGCGCGAGCCGAAAGAGCTGATCTGGCTTCCCGGCGCTCACGTGACATCGCACGCCGACGTGGTGCGCCCTCTCGTGGCGATGGTCATGGCGCGCATCACCGGGACGACTGATTGACAGACTCCTCGCTCCACCCGCCGAATCGGCCCCCGAATCGGCGCTACAGCTCCTGACGCTCGAACGTCGTCGTCGACAAGAGCGCGAATAGAGCGGCACCGAGAAGCGCAGTGCCGACGGGCCACGCCCACGCAACCATCCCGCCCGCGAGCGCGGTCGCGGACTGCGATGGAAGCCCGATAAAGGAGTACCGCGAAGCGGACGGCCACATGGCAACTAGCAGAGCGAGGAAGAAAAAGCCGAGGCCGACACCCGCTGCCGCGCCGCGGGAACGGAGCCGGACCGAAAAATAGCTCATCGCGCTCGTCAGAAGGATCGCGAACGCGAGCCAGAGAGCGATTGCGGATAGAAACGGACGCCACGACATCGTGCCGAAAAGCGCGGCGGTCATCGCACCGCACAGGAGGGCTCCGGCCACGGTCGCTCCCGCCAGGAGGAGGAGATCAGCGGAGAGCTTCGCCATGACCAATGCGCTCCGGGACAGCGGCTTCGTGATCGCGAGAACCGCTGTGCCTGTCGAACGCTCCCCCGAGACGGACCCGGCGCCGCCGAGGATCAAAGCGAAGATCATGAGCTGGCTCAGATTCTTGAGGAACTGCGCGCCGGCGTCATGCGCGGTCGCCGGCGGAAGAGTGATCGTCATCCCGGGTTGGGATTCGGCAAGCGACGAGATCAGGGACGGAGCCACGAGAGCTACGATCGGACTCGTGAGACCGAAGAACAGCAGCATTCCTGGAATCACCCAGATTCGCCAGGTCCGCCGGATCTCCATCCTCTCCTTTTCGAGAAAAGTGAGGTAGCCGTTCATGGCGCGGGCCGGGACAGGAGCTCGACGAAGACGTCCTCGAGGCTCGCTTCTTCGACCTCGAACCGACGGATCGGCACCGACGATTGGCTCAGCACCCTGAGAATGTCTTGCCGGGCCGCGTCGAGATCGGTGACGGTCAGTCGCAGGGAGCCGGGAGCGCGCTCGAGCCGCGACAGCCAGGGGCTGCTCGCGAGCGCGTCGGCCAGCGGATCGATTCCACTGTCTGCCTGAATCGCCAGCCGACTCGTGGAGTAACGGCGCTTGAGCTCGGCGATCGGACCCCCGGCGACGACGCTGCCGCGATCGAGAATCGCGACCGTATCGCACACTCGCTCGACGTCCGCGAGGATATGCGTCGAGAAGAATACGGTCGTCCGGCCACGGAGCGCCGAGATCATGTCCAGGACGTCACGCCGGCCCATGGGATCGAGCGCGCTCGTAGGCTCGTCGAGGAGCAGCAGGGCGGGCGCATTGATCAGCGCCTGGGCGATGCCCAGACGCTGCTTCATTCCCCGCGAAAATCCACCTATCCTGGTTCTAACAGCTCCGAGTCCAGCCATATCGAGGAGCGAGGTGGTGCGATCCTCGATCAGCGCGCTGGTCATCCCGAACAGCCTGCCGGCGAAGCGCATGAACTCGCGCGCCGTCATCCACGGGTAGAATGCGGGAACGTCGGGCAGGAACCCGATCTTGTGTTGCAACTCGGTTGTCGCGTGCGGCATTTGTACGCCGAGCACGGAAGCGGTGCCGGAGGTCGGCCGGGCGAGGCCGGTCAGGATCCGAAGCGTGGTAGTCTTGCCGGAGCCGTTCGGGCCGAGGAATCCAAAGATGCTGCCCGTCGGGACCGCGAGGTTGACGCCGGCGAGCGCCGTCGTCTGCCCGAATTGCTTGACGACGTCGCTCAGGGTGATCGCGTTCACACTGCCTCTTCGGACGTAGCTCCGTACAGGCGGTCCAACGCGTACCTCCCGGCACCGCCGATGCTCTTCTGCCCGGTGTTGGGACCGGGGTCTACCGCATCCGGCCTGCGGCCAAGGGCGAAGTAGAGCACGGCGCCGAGCAGGTTGCCGAGCAGGATCACCAAGACCCACACCCATTTCCTGCCGCCATAGACCTCGGGGCGGCGCGCCAAGTCGATGAAGGCGACCACCTGACTGACCAGTTGCAGTGAAACGAGGACGAGAAGCGCTATGACGCCTTCCCGTGGCATGCCGCCCAGCTGGCTGGAGATGACTTCG
>JBGTMW010000633.1:0-3629 GCA_041743365.1 Gemmatimonadaceae bacterium | reverse complement strand
TGCCGCTGGCCCGCCTGCGCGCGCGGGGTGAGCTCGTCGAGATCCGTGCCGCCGACCTGCGATTCACGCCCGATGAGGCCAGCGCGTACCTAACCGATGTGATGGGGCTGAGTCTCGGCGCGCAGGATGTCGCGGCCCTGGAGGCCCGGACCGAGGGTTGGATCGCCGCCCTCCAGCTGGCCGGCCTTTCGATGCAGGGGCGGGGCGACGCCGCGAGCTTCATTGCCGGCTTTGCGGGGGACGATCGCTTCATCGTCGACTACCTCGTCGAAGAGGTCCTTCATCGACAAACCGATGACGTCCGGAGCTTCCTGCTGGAGACGTCGATCCTGGCCCGCATGAGCGGGCGACTGTGCGATGCCGTCACGGGCCGGGATGGGGGCAGGGCAACCCTGGAGGCTCTTGATCGCGCGAATCTTTTCGTCGTCTCGCTCGACGATCGGCGCGAGTGGTATCGCTACCACCACCTGTTCGCCGACGTCCTGCAGGCGCGATTGCTGGACGAGAGGCCGAACGAGGTACCGACGCTGCATCGTCGAGCTAGCGAGTGGTTTGAGCGGAACGCCGATCGCGCCGAGGCCATTCGTCACGCGATGGCGGGCGAGGACCTTCAGCGTGCGGCGGACCTCATCGAGCTCGCGATCCCTGCGTCGCGCCGCGAGCGTCAGGACGCGACGTGGCGTCACTGGCTGGAGGGACTTCCCGACGAGATCATCCGCGCCAGGCCGGTGCTCAGCAACATGTATGCGGGGTCACTCCTCGTGCGTGGAGAGTTCGAGGGCGTCGATGAGCGGCTGCGAGACGCCGAGCGCTGGCTGGAGTCCGGAGCCGGTGCGCCCCGCGTGGTGGACCAAGAAGCATTCCGCGACTTGCCCGGGTGGATCGCGATCCACCGAGCGGGACTCGCCCGCATCCTCGGTGACGTGGACGGCACCGTGCTCCACGCGCGCAGAGCGATGGAGCTCGTCCACGGCGACGACTATGTCGGGCGTGGCGCGGCAGCCGCGCTTCTCGGTTTGGCGAGCTGGACCAATGCTGATCTCGACGCCGCCTACCGCGCATACGCCGATGCCATGGAAAGCTTCGAAAGGGGAGGCTTCCTGGCTGACATCGCTGGCTGCGTCCTGGTGTTGGCCGATATCCGGATCGAGCAGGGCAGGCTCAACGACGCGATGCGGCTGTACGAGCGTGGCCTGCAGGTCGTGACCGGTCAGGGAGGCAAGGTCCTTCGCGGAGCCGCGGACATGCATGTCGGTCTCGCGGCCATCCTTCGCGAGCGCAACGACTTCGATGGGGCCAGGCACCACCTCGACGAGAGCACGGAGCTGGGCGGGGAGTACGGCCTACCGCGGAACCCGTATCGCTCGCGTGTCGCAATGGCCCAGATCCGTCATGCAGAAGGAGACCTCGGCGGGGCGCTCGAGCTGCTGGCCGATGCCGAGCGCGCGTACTTCAGCGATTTCGCCCCCAACGTGCGACCCGTCCCGGCCTTGATCGCCCGTGTGCGGATCGCGGCCGGGAGGCTGCCGGAGGCGTGGGGCTGGGCGCAGGAGCAGGGCGTATCGGCCGTCGACGAGCCGAGCTATGCCCGCGAATTCGAGCTCACCACGCTGGCCAGGTTGCTGCTGGCGCAGGGCGCACGAGATCGCGACCACGGCCGCATCCTCGAGGCGGTGGAGCTCCTGGACCGTCTGCTCAGCGCTGCCACCGACGGGGGGAGGACGGGGAGCGTCATCGACATCCTCGTCGCGCATGCGTTGGCGCACCACGCCGCGGGCGATCCGACGACCGCGCTGGCGTCGCTCGAGCGGGCCATCTCCCTTGCGGAGCCGGAGGGCTACGTCCGGATCTTCGTCGATGAAGGCGAGCCAATGGAGGCGCTGTTGAAGCTCGCGGCGAAACAGCGGGCACGGCCGGGCGCGGTGCCCAGGCTCCTGGCTGCCTTCGCCCCCGGTTCCGGGGGATCCGCCGTCCAGCAGGACCTGGTCGAACCGCTCAGCGATCGCGAGCTTGAGGTCCTCCGCCTCCTGGAGAGCGAGCTCGATGGCCCGGACATCGCGCGCGAGCTGGTCGTGTCGCTGAACACGGTGCGGACGCACACGAAGAACATCTACGCCAAGCTCGGAGTGAACAGCCGGCGCGCCGCCGTCCGCCGCGCCGCTGAGCTCGGGCTCATGTCGCGGACCCCCACCCGCCGCCCGACCGGGTAAGCCCTCTCGCCGCGGGAGGTTTCGGAATCCGGAACCCTTCGGTTCTGCTCATCGCGCTGAGGAATCACCACATCCCTCACCACCTCTGGTGATGCGCGCTCACCACCTCGGCTCTCATCTTGGGCTCCAGCCAATCAGGCCGGCACCGCTGGCTGGAGGCCCGAAGGAAGCACGCAGAGGAGGCGAATGAGCGAGCGACACCCACTGAACGCCAGTCCCCCGGAGGTCGGACGTTACGAGGTTCGGTTCACCGGGCACCTCCACGAGCGCTGGGCCGCCTGGTTCGACGGCCTGACCGTAAGGCAGTGCAGCGACGGGACGACCGTCATCAGCGGTCCCATGGCGGATCAGGCGGCGCTCCATGGCCTCCTCCAGCGCGTGCGAGACCTGGGCCTGCCCCTCCTCTCGGTCGAGCGGGTCGGGACCGATGCGCCCGACCCGACCGAGCTCCCAGCCAACGGCTCTCGATAGCTCATCAATCCACGAAAGGGAACTGACATGGCGACCACCGCCCGTACCTCAGCCGCCAATCGCGGTTCAACCGATCCGACCAGGAAGACCGCGCTGGTCGCGGGGCTTCTCTACCTGCTCACCTTCGCGAGCTCGATCACCGCAGTGCTGCTGCTTGGACCGGTGCTGAGTGATCCGAACTACATCATCAGCGCCGGCGCAGACACTCAGGTGCTCTTCGGAGCCCTTCTCGATGTGGTCAATGCCCTCGCGTGTATCGGTACCGCGGTCGTGCTCTTCAGCGTCGTCAAGCGGCAGCACGAGGGCTTCGCCCTCGGTTTCTTCAGCACTCGGATGTTCGAAGCTGCGGTCATCGTCATTGGCGTCATCAGCATCGCTGCGGTCGTGACGCTGCGGCAGGCAGGTGCTGTGGGATCCGAAGCCGCCTCCCTTGTCGTAGCCGGGCAGTCACTCATAGCGGTTCGTGACTGGACCTTCCAGCTTGGGCCCAACCTGATGGCGGCTATGAACGCGATCCTGCTGGGCACCCTGATGTACCGGTCGCGACTCGTCCCGCGTGCCATTCCCACATTGGGGCTCATCGGGGGCCCGCTGCTGATTATTTCCACGATCGGGATCTGGTTCGGTGTCAACGGTCAGGTGTCCGCGTGGCACGGAATCTCCGTGGCCCCGATCTTCCTATGGGAGCTGTCGCTTGGCCTCTGGATGGTCTTCAAGGGCTTCCGAGCCCCTGCCGTGGCCGAGCTGGGCTACAACTCTGCCGCCCAGCCCGACCGCGACGCGACGGTCACCGCACCGGGAGCCGTGGCGACGAAGGCGGGTGCGGCATGACCGCCGCACCCGCAGCGGTCGAGAAGGCCCCGCCACGCCTTCTGGTCCGGACCTTCTGGGTTCTACACCGCGCGGTCTACCGGGTCAGCGGGGGGCGGATCGGCCTCTCGCGGCCGG
>JBGTMW010000632.1:0-1751 GCA_041743365.1 Gemmatimonadaceae bacterium | reverse complement strand
GTGTTCGCTGGGACCGTCGGGTCGGCGAGCGTGCACTCGCGCACCGGCTGTGCGGCAGCCGATGCAGCGGCCAGCGCCAGCGAGCCGGCGGCGATCAGCAGTCGCGTGGTGAGGTCCCGAGTCAGCATTGATCCCTCGCGGCCGCAAGGAGCTCGACACCTTCGAGGAGGCGGTCGACGAGCGCACGGTCCCCGTTGTTCGAGACGCTTCCCGGACCCCTTCGTGCGTAGACCTCCACTGCAGCGCGGAGCGCGGCCACCGTCCCGGAGCTCCGACACTTCAGGGCAGGCAGCAGATCCCACGGCGTGTTGCCTATCGCTGCCAGCTCATCGTCGCTGAACGCCTCACCGCGTGCGTATCCGGCGAGCAGCGTGGCGATGCGCGGCGAGAGAAGATAGTTGGCGAAGCCGTGCACGTCGGTGATCGCGGGCACCAATCCCGGCGGCGCCGAGACCCCCTTCGTCGTGACGAGCGAGAGGAGCCCATCCGACTCGGCGCGCTGCCACGCCGGGGCGAGCGGGCCCGCCTCGTCGCCGGAGAACGCACGCCAGGGAAGGAGCCACGGGATGGGATCGAGGTCGTTCCGCGCGTTGATCATGTAGCCGCCGATCAGTGATCGTGGTGCGGCCGGCACGAGCGCCTGGTCGTACACTCGGCGCGGCTCGAGGACGAATGGTGCGACGTTCGCAAGGGTGAACCACGCATCGAATGCAGCCCGGTTCCGCCAGGCGTCCTGCTTCGCCAGCTCGACGAGGGCATACGTCGTTGCCGCCGTGCCGAGCGAATGCGAAACGAGAATCCGGCGCACCGATCCGGCGGGCGAGGCTCGAGCGCCGAGCCGGTCGGCGGCCGTGATGGTCTCGAGGATTTTGACAGTAGCCCAGTTCCGCGACTGGATGGTGTCCGCCCACCAGAGGAGGACATCGACGCAGTTGACCCAGGCGAAGTCGCTGCTGGCGAGTCGTGTGATCTCGCCGTCGGTGAGTACGCCATCCCCGAGGGAGCGCGCGTGCTGGCGCCGGTCCTGGCTCGCGCTGCGGAACTCATCGAACACCGGGTGATAGGTGATCGGCACCAGCCAGAGCGCCGCCGGATCATCACTTCCCGGCGGTGGATCATCGGGCAGCGGATCGAGCACCGTGGGCTCCGGGAGCCCGAAGGTCTCCGCGATCCAGCGCACGGCATCGACCGCGCTCACGCTCCAGGCGAATTCCGGCGGGCGCGGCTGCCCGTCGGCGGTGCCGCACCCCATGCCGTGGACGAGGTAGATGATCGTTGGCAATGTGGGTAGCTCAGCGGTTGGCCGCTGCCTGGAGGTGCGCGAGACGGGATCGCCTCGACGGGGACATTCACGTTTTCTAAGCCGCGAAACGCGAGCCTGCGCGCGAGCGGTACCAACATGGCTCGACCGCAACCCTGGCGCAACCGGGAGCGGGCGCGCCGAGTGCTGCAGATTAGAAATCGCTAATCTGCCGGGTTTCGCTCGATGTCGTAGCCAGCACTCGCGCCCTCGTCAGGGCACCGGCACCATGTCCGAGTTCCACGCCTCCCACTCGCCGCGGAGCTGCCGGAAGATCTCGGGGAATCGCGCCCTGGAGTCGACCTTCTCGCCTGGATCGGTGTCGAGGTCGAACAGTCTCTCGTCATCGGCGATGCGGAGGTACTTCCACTTTCCACGGCGGGCGGCCGCCGCGAAGGGAGCATCGCTGGCCGGCTGCCGCCAGAAGAGCGCGCGGTCGGACGGCGCGCGC
>JBGTMW010000631.1:0-3828 GCA_041743365.1 Gemmatimonadaceae bacterium | reverse complement strand
GCGAGGCCGAGCCGGGCGTATGGCAGGCCCCAGTTGTCCGAGGTCCATGTGCCAGCGGGGTTCGACAGCCAGATCCACGCGTGCATTACCGCGATCCGCAGCCGCGTTCCCGACGCCTGGACTGGCGCGGAGCTCAGGTGGCCGAGCGGAAGTACCTCGTCATCCACGCCGCCGTTGTGATCGTGCCATGCGTGCGCGACGCCGGTCGGGAAGTCGGGATAGGCTTCTCCCGGCGCGAGGAAGCGTGTGTACGCCACACCAGCGAGTGTCGGCCGGCCGTCGATGTGCGCGTAGACGAGAATGGGGGGAGCAGCCGGATCGAGAGTATCGGCGAGCGCCCGGCCATTGTGCACCCAGTGCTCTCCGAGGCTCGGCAGCTCGGTGCCCAGGCGGCGGTAGCCGTCCGCCCGGGCGATGGCGATGTCGCGGTAGCGAGCTGTGGCAGCGCGTGCCGATTCAATGAATGCCGCCTCGGCGACGGAATCGGACGCGCGCATCGGCGCCGCATGGCCGGCGTGGGCAGTGGGTGCCTGAGCCTGCGTATCGCGCACAATTCCGGTGACCGCAACAATCGTCGCGAGCAGCGTCGAAACGTGTCTCGCTGCGCATGCGGCAAGCCGGCCTCCTCGCGTCATCACGGCTGGTGTATCCTCAGGCTCTGCTGGCCCCGCATCGCGAGCAGGCGATCCAGCAACTCGGGGGTAAGCCCGCCCGGAAAACGACTCAGGAGTCGCATGCGCTCCCTGACTTCACCGGAGGGCGAGCTTCCGACGTACGTGAGATTCGTCTGCTCGAACGTAGCGATGCGGATGACGGCGAACGGAACGAACACTATGTCGCCGGGGGGAGCGACGACCACCCCGGAATCACGCACCTCGATCAGCTCTCCCCGGATCTCGCCACGACGGAAGCGAAGTCTCGTCTCGACTCCCGCGGGCGAGAGGGCTGGCTTGAAGGTCGCAGTGGTGTTGCCGATCATGCATCCCGCCAGCGACAGGGCGAGGACGATCACCGCCGGGAACCGCCTGTGCATTCGCATGGTCAGTACACCGGGATCCGGCTGAGGAAGAAGTGCCGCTCCATGGCCTCGCGCTGGGCGCCCCACTCGCGCATGGCGGTGACGAGTGTCTGCACGCTCGGGACGAACGTCGTCGTGTCGCGCTGCCCGGTCATCCATGCGCCGCGTACCCACTCGATGTAGTAGCCCTGGGTCGCGAGCAGGAAGGTGCGGCTCGCTGCGGAATCGGGGCGGTGTCCGACATCGAACGAGACCGTAAAGCGCTGACGGGGCGTGGTCTTCAGATACTGGTCATCGGGATGCATCAACGCTTCTGCGGCGTCCACCTGAATGGTGGAGTCGCGCGAGGTTATCGAAGTCACGGGAATAGTCCGTGGCGCCGGTCGGCGGACGTTGCCGGCGACCGCGAGCCTGTCGATGCGCCACTGGTCGGTGAGAAAGGTCAGGCGCAGCCTGATGCTGTCGGTCCCCGACACTGGCACGACGAGGGCTACATCGCGCCACGCGATCGGCCCGTAGTCGGAGAACTTGGTGACGGCACGGTAGTCGGTTCCATCGTGCACCGACACACGAATGCCGAAGTACTCGCTGTACCATCTCCCCAGCTCGGCTACCCGATCGAGGCGCATCAGGTCGTTGGCCATCCAGTCGAGGGATCTCGCTCCCGGTTTGGCGAGCATGTGGTCGTAGAACACCAGCGTGTTCAGGAGGCTGGACCGCACCCGCAGCACCAGCGCGGCGGTGTCGGCTCCCGCCGGTGCGGCGACTGCGACATCGATGTGATCATACAGGTCGGTCGCGGTCGCGCGCTCTATCATGAGCGGATCAGAGCTGAACACGTTGCCGTCCGAGCGTGCCATCGTCTCGCGAAGGTCGCGTCCCGACCTGTCCGACACCGAGCCGAGCGGAAGCTCGGGGCCGACGGCCACCGGCAGCCCGCGCTCGTCGGGCAGCACCATTTCTTCCGGCGCGTGATCGACTTCGAGCAGCTCCACATGGTTGATGAAATGTGTCTCGAGCGCCTCGTTCCACACCTCGAGCCGCACGAATCCCTGTGCGTCGGCACGGGAGCGAAGCCGGTCCACGTCGCGCGCCTCGAGCAATGGAGAGATGCTCCCGGAGAACCCCTCGGCCTCGAGAACCGGCGTTCCCGCGCTGTCGGCGTAGATGGTCGGGCAGGAACCGAAGCATTTCGGATCGGCGAGACAGGCCAGCGCGATGGCGCCCACCACCACTGTCGCTGACGCCCCGACACTGAGCAGGATGGTCCGGGGGCCGTCGACCTCCGTCCTGAAGCTTTCCATCGCGATGATGCTGTCCAACGCGACGTGCGTGACCGATGTCTCGGCAAGAGCAAGGTCATAGCGCAGGCCCGCTCCCCACACGGCGTTGCGGGCGACAGTCGCCCCTTCGCGAAACACGACCGTGCTGCCATCGAGCAGGTGCGCCTTGACCGGCGAACGCACCGTCGCGGAATCGGAGGTCCCCGTCGGGAGCGATTCTACGCGGACGGTCTGGGCTATGAAGCACCCGACGATCGCCAGGCTGGCAACGACGCCGGCAAGCCACCGAACGGTGTGAGCTGCAGCGGACGATCGTGCGGTCGACATGGATGGCCTCGATGTGGACGGGATACCGTACCTCGTGCCTTGCGATCGGGAGCCGGATTTCGCGCGGCGAAGAATGTGCGGCGAGGGGAAGCGTGTCCACATACGTCGACTTACGTAGGAGGCGCGGTTGCGCCATCCCGATGACCGATCGATCTACCGCGTCACCGCCGGCTCCACGGCAGCGAGGCCGGACTTCGGCCTGAGCGCTGCATCGGTCTCGGAGCCGAGCCGCACGACGATCTCCGGCAGCGCCGCGACGTCCGACTGCGTGGTATTGAAGTTCACGATGCAGGCGCGCAACGCGTAGCGTCCCCGGATCACGGCGTTCGAGACGAAGGCCTCGCCCGACTGCTGGATGCGCTCCAGCAGCTCCTCGTTGAGCCTGTCGAGATACGCGTCAACAACAGGTGAGCCGCAACGCGCCCGCAGGTCGGCAGGAACGAACCTGAAGGTCGTGATGCTGAGGGACTGGGTCATCGGCTCGAGCTCCGGCCGGGAGGCCACCGCCGCCGAGAGGCGCTCGCTCAGGTGGATGTCGTCGCCGAGCATCTGGATGTAGCCGTTGCGTCCGACATGGCGCAGGGCGAGCCAGACCTTCAACGCGCGAAAGCCGCGAGAGTTCTGCGGGCCGAGGTCGACGAAGTTCATCGCCTCGACGCCGAAGTGGTAGTACGGTGGATGATATGCGAAGGCGTTGCGGAGCAGGCTCGCATCGCGAACGAGAACACACCCCGCCTCGAGCGGCGAGTACAGCCACTTGTGGGGATCGACGGCCACCGAGTCGGCAAGGCTCAGGCCCGCCAGGTCCGCGGGAGCGCCCGGTACCGCCGCGGCCAGAGCGCCGTACGCTCCATCGACGTGAAACCAAACCTTCGCGTCGCGGCAGATGCGCGCGATCTCGAACAGCGGATCCACGGCGCCGGTGCTCACGGAGCCAGCGGTCCCCACCACCATCATCGGCTTGTCGCCGGCCTCGAGGTCGCGATCGATCGCCTCGCGAAGCGCAACGACATCCATCCTGAGATCATCGTCGGTCGGGATCCATCGGATCGAGTCGGTTCCCATTCCGGCCATGTCCGTCGCCTTCTGTATCCACGTGTGCGTCTCCTCCGACGCGTACACCCGCAGCGGCGCGGTGCCCGGCCCGCCGACGCCGGACTTCCGAACATCCCACGTCGCCGCGGCCGCGCGCGCCGCGAA
>JBGTMW010000630.1:0-2295 GCA_041743365.1 Gemmatimonadaceae bacterium | reverse complement strand
CTGACGAAGGCCGGCGTCGAGTCGAACCGCAACGGCATCATCGTGGATCGCCGCCTCCGCACCACGGCGAAGGGGACCTACGCCGCCGGCGACGTCACTGGCGGGCTCCAGTTCACCCATGTCGCGGACTATGAGGCACGGGTGGTTGTGCGCAATGCACTGTTCCCCTTCTCTTCCAAAGCGGACTATTCGATCGTACCATGGGTCATCTTCACCGAGCCCGAGCTCGCTCACGTAGGGCTCACGGAAACGGAGGCGCGAGACCGGCATGGCGACGCGGTGCAGGTCTGGCGGCGCCCTTTCGATGATGTCGATCGGGCAATCACCGATGGCGAGACCGAGGGAATGGTGAAGATCATCACCGGCCGCGGGGGGAAGATCCTCGGCGGACACATACTGGGTCACGGCGCCGGGAACATGATCGGAGAGATCACGCTCGCGATGAAGCACGGCATCTCGGTCGGCAGGCTCGGGAACACGATGCACCCGTATCCCACTTATCCCGAGGCGATCAAGCAGGCGGCCGAGGGATATTACAAGTCGAGGTTCACCGGTCGGGTGAAGGCGGTGGCGGGCTGGCTCGCGCGCCGCTGATCCGC
The DNA here is from genome assembly GCA_041743365.1 of Gemmatimonadaceae bacterium. Taxonomy (GTDB): domain Bacteria; phylum Gemmatimonadota; class Gemmatimonadetes; order Gemmatimonadales; family Gemmatimonadaceae; genus JANPKQ01. The sequence goes on along the minus strand of JBGTMW010000630.1, from coordinate 1,696 downwards.
CTCGCTCCTGCAGCTCCACGAACTCGAACACCATCGCATCATGTCATCAGCGCACTCGTCGTCCCCGCATTACTACCACGCTCCCGACCTCGGTCGGTTCACCGAGATCGCGCGCGGCAACAAGGATCTCGCCGACAAGTTCTTCGCCTGGTACGGCGCCGTTTTCGCCGAGGGGGCTCTCACGACGCGGGAGAAATCCCTCATCGCGCTCGCGGTCTCGCACGCTGTGCAGTGCCCCTACTGCATCGATGCGTACTCGAAGGATGCCCTGGAGAAGGGGTCGAACCTGGACGAGATGACCGAGGCCGTGCACGTCGCGGCAGCCATCCGGGGCGGAGCGTCGCTCGTCCACGGCGTGCAGATGCTCAATCACGTCGACGACCTGGGGATGTAGCGGTGTCGCGCATCCTCAGGACGCTCCAGGCGCGGAGATCTGCACTCGCTTCCGGCTCGGGCCAGCGGGCGCGACTCGCCGAGCTCTCGCTGCCGCGGACGTTCGAGGCAGCTCTCGAGAGCTCGGCGCTGTGGCCGCTGAAGCCCACGAGGATCGAGATCCTCCAGATCAACGTCGGGAAGCGATGCAACCAGACGTGCAGGCATTGCCACGTCGATGCCGGGCCCGACCGGAAGGAAGTGATGCCGCGCGATGTCATCGAGGCTGTGCTGCGCTTCCTGGAATCAAGCCGCATTCCCACGCTCGACATCACCGGCGGCGCCCCGGAGCTGCACCCGGATTTCCGCGAGATCGTCGTGCGCGCATCGCAGGCCGGCGCGCACGTCATGCACCGCTGCAACCTCACGGCCGTGCTGCTTCCCAACTACGCCGACATCCCGGCGCTGCTGGCGAAGCATCGCGTCGAGATCGTCGCCTCGCTGCCCTACTTCCAGGGGCGGGAGACCGATGCGCAGCGAGGCGATGGAGTCTTCGAGGAATCGATAGAGTCGCTGCGCCGTCTCAACGCACTCGGCTACGGGAAGGGAAGCGGGCTGGTGCTCGATCTGGTGACGAACCCGGTCGGGACCTTCCTGCCGGCGAATCAGCGGGAGCTCGAGGTGCGGTGGAAGGCCGAGATGCGCCGGCGCTACGGAATCGAGTTCGATCGGCTGTACACGATCACGAACATCCCGATCAGCCGCTTTCTCGAGTTCCTCGAGGAGCGTGAGCGGACGCAGGAATACGTCACGATGCTGGTGAACGCCTACAACCCCGCAGCGGCTGCCGGCGTCATGTGCCGGAACACGCTTTCCGTCGGTTGGGACGGCGCACTGTACGACTGCGACTTCAACCAGATGCTCGACCTGCCCGTCGCGTCTGGCGCGCCCAGCACGATTTTCGAGGCGGAACGCGATGCGCTGGAGCGGCGCGAGATCGCCGTGGGCCCGCACTGCTTCGGCTGCACCGCGGGTGCGGGAAGCTCGTGTGGCGGTGCCGTAGCGTGAAGGCGCGCGTCGGCGGCACGTCTCCATGAGCGCGGCCGCTGTCTCCACACCCACACCGCTGCTCTCGATCGTGATCCCCACGCTCGATGAGGAGCGAAGAATCGCGTCGCTGCTCGGTGACCTCACGCTGCTGACCGTTCCGCACGAGGTCATCGTCGTGGACGGAGGAAGCTCGGACGATACCGCCGCCGTGGCGACGCGACTCGGCGCGCGCGTGATCCGGACGACCGCCGCCCGTGGCACCCAACTCGCCGCC
>JBGTMW010000629.1:0-18590 GCA_041743365.1 Gemmatimonadaceae bacterium | reverse complement strand
CGCCACCTCGCCGATCACCGACGCGAGCTCCAGGACGGAGGTCTGCGTTGCCGTACCAATGTTGAACGCGCGCGCGTCGACTCCACCCGCGGGGGGCAGAGACGCCGTCGCCGCGGCGAGATTCGCCCGCGCGACATCTCCGACAAAGACGTAGTCCCGTGTCTGCCGGCCATCGCCATAGACGGTCAGCGCCCGCCCATCGAGCACTCGACCGCAGAATATGGCCACGACGCCGGCCTCACCGTGCGGATCCTGCCGGGGACCATAGACGTTGCTGTACCGCAGCGCGACCGCCTCCGTTCCATGCAGGCGCCCCTGCGAGGCGAGATAATACTCGACGCTGAGCTTCGACACGCCGTATGGCGCCTCCGGCTCCTTGGCCGCGTCCTCCGGACTCGGTGGCTCCACGAAATCGCCGTAGATCGCACCACCCGTCGACGATGCGACGAAGCGCCCGTGGTGACCGCTCTCCCGCATCCCTTCCACGAGGTTCAGGCTGCCAAGGATGTTGATGCGCGCGTCCGCCATGGGATCGATTACGCTGCGGCGAACATCGATCTGGGCGGCAAGGTGACAGATGACGTCGAATCGACCCTCGCGCACGAGCGCACGCGCCTCCGCGCTCGTGATGTCCGCCTCGTGGAAGCGGGCGGCTGCCGGAACGTTCTCCCGCTTCCCGGACGACAGGTTGTCGACGATGTCGACGGACCAGGCCGCATTCAGGAAGCATTCGGCAACGTGCGATCCGATGAAGCCGGCGCCCCCCGATACGAGCACGCGTCTTGTCACTGATCTCTCTTCTCATTCAGGGTAACGATCTCGTTCACGCTCGGTCCTCTTCGCCGGGTGCCGGCGGATCGACGGGAAGCTTCGGGGAGCCCTCGGCGGGGCCGTCGAGCGCGAAGAGGTAGCGTGCGGCGTCGGCGACACCCAGCCCGCGACCGTTCGCCGCCGCGGCCCGGAGCCGCACCGAGGGAGAGTGAAGAAACTTGTTCATCAGCGAGTGAGAGAGATGCTCCACCGTCTCGCGATCGGCCGGAGAGAGGTGGCCGAGCCGACGCAGCGCGTCCGCAACCTCGCGTTCGCGGACGCGATCCATCTCGCTGCGGAGCGTGGTCAGGACGGGAACCGATGCGAGGCCAGCGAGCCACGTCCAGTACCGCTCCACCTCGCCCGCGAGCAGGGCCTCGGCCGATGGTACCTCATCCTGGCGCCGCCCGAGCGTGGCCGCCACCACCGACCGAAGATCATCGAGATCGTACAGGTACACGTTGCCGAGCGCACGAACTTCCGGATCCACATCGCGCGGCAGGGCAATATCGAGGATGCAGAGCGGCCGGTCGCCGCGCGCGGCGAGCGTGGGCGCGATGTGCTCGGTTCGCACTATCGCATGCGGGGCCGCGGTGGAGGTTATCACGAGGTCGACGTCGCTCAGCGCGCTCCAGCAGGCGTCGTAATTGATGGCCGTCGCTCCGTGCAGCTCCGCCAGTTCCGAGGCGCGCTCGTATGTCCGGTTGGCGACGATCGCCGCGTTGACTCCCTCGGCCTTCAGGCATTGGAGCGCCAGTTCCGCCATCTCGCCTGCACCCAGCACCATCGCGCGTCTGCCGCGAAGCGAGCCGAAGATCTGCCGCGCCAGCTGGACCGCGGCGGAGCTGACCGAGGCGGCGCCCCGTCCCACGTCGGTTTCCGTTCGCACTCGCGAAGCAACCGACAGCGCGGTCTGGAAGAGGCGGTTCAGCGCAGTGCCTGACTGCGACCGGCTCGCCTCCCAGGCGTCGCGAACCTGACCCTGGATCTGAGCCTCCCCAAGTATCATCGAGTCGAGCCCCGACGCCACGCGGAACAGGTGGGCCGCCGCTTCCCGATCGCGCCTGACGTATCCGAAGCGGCGCGCGTCATCTCCCAGGCGCTCCGAGAGCTCCTTCCAGATCGTCTGAACGGCGACGCCGTCCGACTCGACGAGATAGAACTCCGTCCGGTTGCAGGTCGAGAGAAGCGCAGCTTCCTTCGCTCCTGCGGCGCGGACTCGCGAAAGCACGGAGGGGACCTCGGCCGCGGGATACACGAACCTCTCCCGCACCTCGACCGGCGCGGTCCGAAAGTTCGCCCCGACAGCGATCAGCGCCATCGCGCGATCCTCGCCGTGAACTCCCCGCGCTCCACGACATCGCAGAACGCGCCATCGATCACGCCGTCGGCGATCGCCGTCCAGCGCGCCTGTTGTCCCGACTCGAGCAGTTTCGAACGAATCGAGGACAGCTCGGTGATCGCGGCCGCGTAGGCCTCCCCGAACCGGCCCGAGATGCAATCCCGGATGCGGGCCGCGGCCTTCGGCACACCGCCCGCGCTGACCGCGATGACCAGGTCGCCCGAACGATGGATCGCGGCGGTCGCACAGTTGCCCTCGCTCGGTGCGTCCACCACGTTGACCAGCCGGCCGAGCGCATGGGCGTCGCGGGCGACGGTTCCGTTGATCTCACGCGATCCCGTTGCCGCGATCACGAGCATCGCGTCGCCGATGTCCCCCGACGCGTATTCCCGGCGCTCGATGTCAAGGCCGATTCCCGCCGATCCCTCGAGCGCAGGATCCACTTTCGGCGCGATGAGTCGAACCGACGCCCCGCTATCGAGGAGTGCGCGCGTTTTCCTCGCCGCTACCAAACCGCCACCCACTACCAGCGCCCGGAGCGCGCCGCCCTCGATCATGAGTGGGTAGGCGCTCACAGGAACGCGCCTCCCGCGGAGACGTTGAGGCGAACGGCGACATACATTGCGATGATCACCACGAACGTGACGCTCGCTGCGACAGCCGCACGGCGCGCCTGCCAGCCACCGACGACACGACCGAAGGCGATCGATGTCGCCGCCAGCCACACCGTGACCCCCCATACGATCTCCGGCACGTTCACGGCACTGTGGGCGATCGAGTACGTGGCCGCCAGCACGATCCCGATGGTGAGCGCTGCGGAAGCGACCAGAATGCCGACGTGATTCACTCGGTCGAGCGTCTGGAGCGGGGGAAAGAAACGAAGCACGGCGGTGAACCGTCGTGAGCGCAACTCACGCCGCTCGAGGAGGTACATCGTACCGGCGGCGGCGGCAGTCGCGAACGCCGCGATGCCCAAGAAGCTCAGCGCGATGTGCGATACCAGCCACGCGCCACCCGGCGACGGGGACGAGTCCGGGAGTCCGCTCACGTTGCCGATTGTGGTGACGATCGCCGCAAGAGGCCCGCCGATCAGCGTCAGCGTCACATCGCGCGTCGCGACCTCCGCGAACAGCAGGGTCACGGCGACCATCAGTCCGGCAAGGGAAAGCGCCGGACCGAGTCCCGACACGGGCAGCTGGCCCAGACGCAGGGCTGCCATGAGAAGGCCCGTGACGTGCGCCGCCGCCCCGAGCGCCAGCGTGGCGATGACCAGTGAGACCGGAGGCCTCACAGGACGGGCGATGGGCGCCGCGGCTAAGGCCGCCGCGCCGACGTAGCAGGAGATGGCGACGAAATGGGCTATCGCGTCCATGGCGGGCATAATCTAATGCTTGATGCGCCATGGAGTATCCTGAATCGCAGCAACGGAGAGCGCGCATCCGCGCGATCCCTCCTGATGCAGAAGGAGCGGGGCGCCTCGATCGCGCTCCCGCTCCACCCTCGGGCCTGCCGGATCGATCCGGAGGCCGTTACGGCATTCTGCCCGTCAACCGAGCGAGCGTCCCCTCGCGAATGGCGGGGTGCGTCTGCGCTACGACGATCGCCGTGACGCCGCGGTCAGTGACCCGGATCACCTGGGCGACGGCTATCGGCTCCTCGGGCAACATGACGTTCCCGGGACCGCGCACTCTTCCGCGGAGGAAGGTGAATCGATCGCCGAGCCTGATACCGTCGCGCGCCGACGCATCGAGCACCACGTACTGCTGGACCCACGCGAGAATCGGGTCGTCGCGCATCCACTGGATTCGCGCCGTCACCCCGAGCTCGACGGCGGTCAGCTCACCGCCCACCGGCATCTGCAGAGTGTCCATCGACATCACGAAGTGATCCAGCTTGATCTCATCGAACTGGCGGACGACGCGCGCGGTGCTCGCTTCGCCAACCCCGACGCGCTCGACTTCGAGGATCCCCGTCGGGATCATCACCTGGCCGAGCTTCGGGAGCACCGGACCATGCCTGTAGGTGAGGAAACGGTGACCCGGCTCGGGCATGGCGGAGGCGGGCAGCGTTATGTACACGCGATCCTGGAACTGCACGTGAGGCCGATCGACATCCACCGCGATTGCGGGAATCGCTACGGCATCGAGGATCTTGCCGGAACCCCGCGGGCCTCCCTCGCGATCGACCCACGGCGCCCCGTAGTACTCCCACTCGCGAATCGGGGGCGCGGGCTGCCGCAGCGCGATCCGGCTCGAGGCCGTTACCCCAGCGGCGCGGGTTGGCGTGGACGAAGTGAATACTGTCGGGCCGGTCATTGCGCCGGCACCAACGTCTTCGGTGAGCGTGGGAATGATCGGGGCGCCGAGCGAGGCGGGATCCGGAAGAGCCAGCACCTCACCGGGGAAGATCCAGTGAGGATCCTCCACGATCTCCGTGTTGAGCCGGTATATCTCGGGCCAGAGGAATGGATCGCTGAGGTACATTCGCGCGATGTCCCAGAGCGTGTCACCGGTCTTGACGGTGTGGCTCTGCGGAGCGACCGCGACCTGTGCCCCGGCGAGGGCCGGACACAGCAAGGAGCCCACGAGCACCGTACGCGCCCATCTGGAACGGTATGTCATCCTGTCTCCCTCTCCCGCGATGAACGAGTCGCGACTGGGTATCAGAAGGGGCTGATCCGGTCGGCGAGCCGAGATGCGTGGGGGCCCGCGGCGAGACCATCCCGCCCCGAGCTCACCCTCTATGCCTCTCATCAGACGATCGCATCCCGCACTGGTTTCCTGCCGGGGACCGCTGGCCGCGGGGGCAGGATCAATCTGGGGGCCCTGAAACCGGGGAGCCGGGAGCGGCCCGGCCCCCCGACAATCAAAAGGGCAGGTCGTCGTCCTCGTCTTCCAGCGCCCCGGGGAAATCCTCGAAATCGCCCCCGGCCGCACCGGGCGCCGTCCTGGCTCGCTCGGCCACCGGTACACGGGTACGCTGAGGCGACTCTCCGTCCGACGCGTCCGACGCCCCGCCTCGGGCGCCTCCGAGCATGATGAGCTCGCGGACGTTGATCTCCGTCATGTACCTCGTCTGGCCTTCCTTGTCGGTCCACTGCCGGTACTCGATCCGGCCCTCGACGTAGATCTTGTCGCCCTTCTTGACGTACCGCTCGACGATGTCTGCGAGCTGGGATCCCTTGGAGTTCCAGACGATGCACTTGTGCCACTCTGTCTTTTCCTGCTTTTCGCCCTGCTGGTTGTTCCACGCCCGGCTCGTCGCGAGCGAGAAGTTCGCTACGCGATTACCACCGGTGGTCGAACGGATCTCGGGGTCGTTCCCGAGGTTCCCGATGAGTGTGACCTTGTTCAAGCTTCGGCTCACGGTGCCTCCTGGCGAGAGAGCTGGTGCCTCGCGGAATAGAGTATAGAAGTCACTGACTGCACCCGCAAACGAATGCCCGCGCGGAGGTCATTTCTGTTGCGTGCACCCGCTAGCCTCCCGCCGGCGTGAAAAGACGCCGGAGAACGAGGGCATCCTCGACGGGCTTCCTGTAGTACGCCGGACGTCGGGCAACCTCGGCGAAGGCGTGTGACTCATACAGCGCGATCGCCGACCGGTTCGAGGCCCGCACCTCGAGAAACATCGCCCGCGTACCGCGCGACTCCGCCGCATCGAGCGCACCCTCCAGGAGGGCCGTGCCGACCCCACGCCCTCGCACCTCCGGATCCACCGCGAGATTCGCGAGCTCGGCTTCGTCGAGGACAAAGGAGGCAACGGTGTAGCCGAGGATCACGCCCGTGGTACGGTCGAGCGCTACCGCAAAATACACTCGTGGCTGCTCGAGCAGCGGAGCGAAGGAGCTCCGTGCCCACGGGTCGGTGAAGGACACTCGCTCGATCGCCAGGATCGAAGGGAGATCCTCGACCCTCGCGCGCCGCAGGTCTACGTCGGCGCGCGTAGTCATGCGCCGAGCGCGCGACCGTGGCTCTGTTCCCAGCGGACCTGAGCCTCCGCAAGCCGCCCGTACGAAGGCTCCCAGCCAGAGGGGTCCACGCGCACGACGACATCGGAGCGACCGTCGAGTCTCGCCACGCCCCGCGCATGGGGCGAGGCATCGATGTTCTGACCCGGGCCGACGGTGATCCGATCCTCCGAACGCGCGATCCTTTGCGCAGACGCGCCGTCCATGAGCTCCGGCGCCCCGGCGATCGACAAGCTGCCATCCACGTCGACCGAGATGCGTGCGGCGAACCAGTCGCCGCGCATTGCGTCGATCAGTGCCAGGTAGTTGCCTGCCCCGACCAGGGGTCGCGTGCCCGCCACGATCAGGAGAAGCGACGAGACCGCGTACAGGGGAATGTCGGTCGCCGTGACTATCCCCTTCGCTATCGACGCGGCGATGCGGAGGCTCGTGAAGCTGCCGGGACCGGAGCCGCACACCACCCCGCCGAGCTGCGCACTGTCGACTCGCGCGTCCAGCATGACGGCGGACACGGCGGGCATCAGCCGCTCCTGATGCTCTCCCCGCATGGGCGTCTCGGTCTCCGCGAGAGTGCGGGCGCCGTCGACGATGGCGACGGTGCCGCGATAGGTGGCAGCGTCGATCACCAGCAGGGGACCCTTCATCCAGCGAGCAGGAGACGCCTGGCGGGATCCCCCTCCAGGTGCTCCAGGTCGATCGGAACATGGTCGGCCGGGAGAAGCGCGCCGGCCCGCTCGGGCCACTCGACGAGAACGAGCGCGTGGGCGCCCGCGATGTCGAACCAGCCGATCCCTGTCAGCTCATCGGCGCGCTCGATCCGGTAGAGATCGAGATGAAACACCCGCGATCGGGGGGCCTGATACTCGTGAACGAGCGCGAAGGTCGGGCTCGTGACCGGTTCCGTCACTCCGTATCCGCGGCAGATCGACTGGACGAGCGTGGTCTTCCCTGCTCCGAGATCACCGCTGATGGCAACGCAGAGCGGTGGACTGGCCGCGAGTCCGAACGACCGCCCCCACTTCTCGAGCTCCTCGCGCGTGAGGGCGAGGCGGCCCCGTTGGGCGAGGGGGGGGACGACCCGGGCAGGCACGAGCTCAGCGCCGCGCGCGAATGTCGGCGACGGCCGGCCGGCTCACGGTCCCGCTCTCGCGGGCCTTCAGCTCGAACAGCTGATCCCGCAGGCGCGCCGCGGACTCGAAGTCGAGGGCGGCGGCAGCCTCCCGCATCTCGACCTCGAGCATGGCGATCATCTCCTTCGCCTCGAGCCCTGCACCATACGTCGACCGCTGCTCGGCAACGCGCGCGTCCCGCTCGACGCGAGCGTCCGCGACGCGGGTTATGAACCGCACCTGGTCGATGCTCTTGATCACGCTCTGAGGCCGGATTCCGTGAGTGTCGTTGTATGCGCGCTGTATCTCGCGTCGTCGCGCCGTCTCCTGCATCGCACGCTGCATCGAGCCCGTGACCCGGTCCGCGTAGAAGATCGCGCGCCCCTCGACGTGGCGCGCCGCGCGACCGATGGTTTGAATGAGCGACCGATCGCTGCGGAGAAAACCCTCCTGGTCTGCATCGAGGATCGCGACGAGCGAGACTTCCGGGAGGTCGAGCCCTTCGCGGAGGAGGTTGATGCCGACCAGCACGTCGAATTCGCCCAGTCGCAGGCCGCGGATGATCTCCATTCGCTCGATGGCATCGATGTCCGAGTGCATGTACCGGACGCGCACGCCTACCTGCTGGAGATAATCCGTCAGGTCCTCCGACATTCTCTTCGTCAGGGTCGTGACGAGCACGCGCTCCCCCTTTCTCTCGCGCAGCCGGATCTCGTGCAGCAGGTCATCGACCTGGCCGCGCACGGGCCTGATGTCGATCTCGGGATCGACCAGACCGGTCGGTCGAATGATCTGCTCGACGACGACGCCCTCCGAGAGCTGCAGCTCGAGCTCTCCCGGCGTTGCGGATACAAGGATGGCCCGCGGAGTGAGGGAGAGGAACTCGTCGAACATGAGCGGGCGATTGTCCAGCGCGCTCGGCAGCCTGAATCCGTAGTCGACCAGCGTGAGCTTGCGCGCGCGGTCGCCGTTGAACATGCCGCCGATCTGCGGGAGCGTCACGTGCGACTCGTCCACAATGACCAGGAAATCCTCGGGGAAGTAGTCGAACAGGCAGGCGGGACGCTCGCCCACGCTCCGGCCGGACAGGTGCCGCGAGTAGTTCTCGATGCCGGCGCATGTCCCGATCTCGAGCATCATCTCCATGTCGAAGTTCGTGCGGCTCTCGAGACGCTGCGCCTCGAGCAGCTTTCCCGCGCGACGCAGCTCCTCCAGCCTGGCGGCCAGCTCGGACCGGATCATGCCGATCGCGCGCTCGAGCGATGGGCGCGATGTGACGAAGTGCTTCGCCGGATAGACAGCCGCGCGCTCGAGAATGGCGATGGTCTCGCCCGTAACAACGTTGATCTTGGAGATCCGCTCCACCTCGTCCCCCCAGAGCTCGATGCGGACTCCCTGCTCCTCGTAGGCCGGGAAGATCTCGACGGTGTCCCCGCGCACGCGGAACGTTCCGCGCTCGAAGCTGACGTCGTTGCGGTTGTACTGGATGCGCACCAGCGCGCGCAGAATGTCATCCCGCGCTACCCGTTCCCCCTGCGAGACCGTGACCATGGTCTCGCGGTACGTGACCGGGTCGCCAAGGCCGTAGATCGCCGACACTGTGGCGACGATGATTACATCCGACCGCTCCATGAGGCTCGACGTCGCACGAAGTCGGAGCCGGTCGATGTCCTCGTTGATCGATGCATCCTTCTCGATGTAGGTGTCGGTGGTCGGGACGTAGGCTTCCGGCTGGTAATAGTCGTAGTACGAGATGAAGTACTCGACTGCGTTGTGCGGGAAGAAGCTCTTGAGCTCGCCGTAGAGCTGCGCCGCCAGCGTCTTGTTGTGGGACATCACCAGGGTCGGGCGACCGAAGCTCTGGATGGCATTCGCGACCGTCATGGTCTTGCCCGAGCCGGTCACCCCGAGCAGGGTCTGGAACCGGTCACCGCGGGCGAGCCCGGCCGAGAGTTCCGCGATGGCACGCGGCTGGTCTCCGGCTGGCTTGAACGGGGCCTGAAGGTCGAAGGACGCGGGAGTCATGGGGGCGTAATATAGCGGCTTCGGCGTCTATTTGGTGTAGCCCGATTCCCGCTCACTGCCCGGGATGACCGCCGTTTCGCCTGGCGGCCCAGCTAGTGACCTGATTGCGAGATCCGGATAGCAGTCAGCGACGAAGCCACCGGCAACGGCAACGACAATGGAAGAACGATTGAACGGATTTCAACGGATCATGCGGATCTGGTCCGACCTGAGTCCACCATCATCGCTCCAGTCGGGCACCGCGCTGATGTTCTCAGGTCGGGCGGGTTTCATCCGCCTGATCCGGTTCATCCGCTGAATCGTTCTTCCATCGCTGTTGATCCTGGTGTGAACCTGGTGTTTTTCCTGGTGTTCGCGTCTGGCATCGGAGGATCCGAACCGGACGATCCGAAACCGCTATTACACTGTCGCTGCCAGCCCGGCTAGTCTGTGGTGAGGTGCTCCCGACGAGCGACTTCGGTGATTCCCTTCACCCTCCTCGCGGCCTTCACGATCTTCTGGAGGTGGGACAGGTTTTCGACCTCGACCAGTACCGATCCGGTCGCGCGTCCATCGACCGCGCGCAATTCCATGCTCCTGATGTCCGTGCCCGTCGCGCTGACCGCCGCTGCGACATCGGCGTACAGTCCGCGCCGGTCGGTCCCCTCCAGCGTGAGTCGGACGACGAAGCGCTCGCCTTCCATCTTCTGCCAGTCGATGTCGAGCCGGCGCTCCGGCTCGTGACCGAGGAGGAGCAGGTTCGGGCAGTCGGAACGGTGGATGCTGACCCCTCGGCCACGCGTCACGTAGCCGACCACCGGGTCGCCGGGCACCGGCTGGCAGCACTGGGCGTAGCGAACCATCAGCCCGTCCACGCCCTGAATGCGGACGCCCTTTGCCCCGCCCCGCATCCGGTCCACGAGGCGCTCGAAGGCGCTCTGCCTTGCCGGCGCCTCGGTTGCCGATTCGTCCTCGGGGTAGAGCGCCTTCAGGACCTGCACGACGTTGACGTCGCCCTGCGCAAGCGAGGCGATCAGGTGATTCACATCGTTCAGGTTGAGCTCCGTCGCCACGCGAGCGAGCTCGTCGTCCTCGGGCTTCGCCAGCCGCCGGCGGCGTATCTCACGGTCGAGCATCTCGCGCCCGATCTTGGCGGACGATGCGTGCTCCTCGTGCCGGAGCCACTGCCGTATCTTGTGTCGCGCCCGACCGGTTCGCACGTGCGCCAGCCAGTCGCGGCTGGGACGCGCAGATGGAGATGTCAGGATCTCGACGGTCTCCGAGTTTCGAAGCTCGCGCGAGAGCGGTGAGATTCGACCGTTGACCTTGGCGCCCTGACAGTGCAGCCCGATCTCGGTGTGAACGGCGAACGCGAAGTCTATCGGGGTCGCGCCCTTCGGCATCTGATGCACATCGCCGGTGGGCGTGAAGACGAAGATCTCTTCAGGGTAGAGATCGAGCTTGAGGAGCTCGAGGAACTCTTCCGGATTCTTGGCATCCAGCTGCCACTCCAGAACCTGCCGGAACCAGCTGAGGCGCTCGTCGACCTCGTCGGTCCGCTTCGCGTCGGCCTTGTAGAGCCAGTGCGCGGCAATACCGTACTCCGCCGTCCGGTGCATCGCGCGCGTGCGGATCTGTATCTCGAAGAGCTGCCGTCCGGGACCGAAGATCGTGGTGTGCAGCGACTGGTAGCCGTTCGACTTCGGCTGCGCTATGTAGTCCTTGATGCGCTCCTGCACAGGCGTCCACCCATCGTGGATCACGCCGAGGGCGTGATAGCACTCGGGAACGCTGTTGACCAGGACGCGGATCGCCAGGAGATCGTAGATCTCCTCGTACGGCTTCTCGCGCTGGCGCATCTTCTTGTAGATCGACCAGAGGTGCTTGGGTCGCCCCGTGACCTCCACTTCCGCGATGCCGGCGCTGCTGAGTCGCTTCTCGAGTGGTTCGCGCAGCTTGGCGATCAGGTCTTCGCGCTGACCGCGGCGCTGCGACACGAGCTTCGCGAGCTGTTTGTACTCGTCCGACTCGATGTGCTTGAAGGCGAGGTCCTCCAGCTCCCATCGTATTCGTGCCATTCCGAAGCGATAGGCCAGCGGGGCGTACAGGTCGCGCGTCTCCTGCGCGATCCGTTTTCGCTTCTCCTCGTTCAGGTGCTCGAGCGTCCGCATGTTGTGCAGCCGATCGGCGAGCTTGATCAGGATGACCCGGACGTCCTTGGCGATCGAGAGAAGGAGCTTGCGGTAGTTCTCGACCTGCCTTTCCTGGAGCGAGTTGAGTGGCAGGTTCCCGATCTTCGTCAGGCCATCGACGATCTGCGCCATCTCCTTCCCGAACTCGCGCTCGATGTCCGCGACCGTGATCGGGGTGTCCTCGACGACGTCGTGAATGAGCCCGCTCGCCACGGTGATGCTGTCGAGCTGAAGGTCGGCCAGGATCTTTGCGACCTCCACGCAATGCGAGACGAACGCCTCGCCCGAGAGGCGTTTCTGGCCGGCGTGCGCCCGTTCGCTGAACTGATAGGCGCGGACGAGGAGATCCCTGTCCAGCCGCTCGGGGAAGGCGTCGGGTCCGCTTCCCCAGCCGGGGATCACCGTGATTGGTGCGGTCGCGGTCACAGCAGCCCCGCCTCCGCGAAGCTCACGTAACGCCCGCGACCGATGATGACATGATCGTGGACCGGGATGTCGAGCAGGCGGCCGGCAGCTACCAGCTGGTCGGTCACGGCGCGATCGTCAGCGGACGGAGTCGGGTCTCCGCTCGGATGGTTGTGGACGAGGATGACCGCGGCAGCCCGTTCGGCGATGGCCTCCCGGAATACCTCGCGCGGGTGCACGAGCGAAGAGTTGAGTATGCCTCGGGTCACGGTCACATCTCGCTCCAGGCGGTGCTGTGAGTCCAGAACCGCCACATGAAACTCCTCGACAGGAAGGTCCTCCAATCGCGACGAAAAGACGCGGTACACGTCACGGGGTGAGCGCACGGGCGCGCCGTCGTCCCTATCCTCCCCCGCCATCCGCCGCCCGAGCTCGAGGGCCGCGTGAACCGACACCGCACGCGCCGTTCCCACCCCCTCGAGGACGGTGAGCGATGCGACAGGCTGGCTGGCGAGACGGCGCAGGGAGCCGGACGCCCCCGCGAGAATGGCGTGCCCCACCTGGAGCGCCGAGCGACCGTTGGCCCCGGTTCCCACGATGATGGCGAGCAGCTCGGCCGAACTCAGTGACCGGGCTCCCAGGTCCTTGAGCCGCTCGCGAGGCCGTTCGGACCGAGGAAGCTCCCGAATACTTAACGTTTTGTCGTGACCACGGCCAGACCCGAGACCCACTGCGCCCTCGCGGTTGGGGATCACGGACGATGACCGGGCGCTGTCGAACCGCTCGCATCACGCCGCTGCGCAGACCATCCGGCCCGTGCAAATCTCAACAGCGTTTGTCTTCGAACGCGGTTCGTAGCCGGCCGCACAGCTCTCAGCCCTCGGCCGTGAGCGGCTCCGAGGCCCGCGGCTGAAGGCTGACAGGTCGCACCGCAGCAAGCCCGCCGCCGCTGCGGATGGCGTCAACGCCGCTATGCGTTCGCTCCGTGGCATTTCTTGAACTTCTTCCCGGACCCGCACGGACAGGGATCATTCCGGCCGACCGAGGCCCAGTCCGCCGGGTTTCCAGGCTTCGAGGGCGGCCGCAAACCGGTGATGACGGGGTCCGACTTCGCGGCCGTCGTCTGCTTGGGCGGTTCGTCGGGACCGACGTCCATCGCGCGGTCGGCGCCCCCCTCCTCAGCGTCCGGCGGCACATCCTCGGCGACGCCAAGGGCGTTGAATCGCTTCGCCGGTCGCTGCGGGCCGTCCGGCCGGCGCGGCTGGCCACCCGGACCGAACGCCTCGGCCGGGGGCATCAGCTGCACCCTCAGGAACCGCTCGGCAAAGGTCGTCGAGATGTCCGCCATGAGATCGACGAACATGTTGTACGCCTCGTGCTTGTACTCGATGAGCGGGTCCTTCTGTCCCCACGAACGATAGTGTATCGCTCCGCGGAGCTGATCCAGGTCGTAGAGATGGTCCTTCCACTTCTCGTCGAGGACGTTCAGCATCACCAGCGACAGCACCTGGTTCGCGTGCTCGCCGAGCGACTTGAGCTTCGTCGCGAATGCCTGCTGTCCCTTCTCGACGCCGAGCTCGCGCACCGCGTCGATCGTGGTGGGCCGCTGGTCGGGATCCTCGAGCTCCGGGATCACGAGCAGGTAGTGCATCAGCAGGTCCTGATGCAGAAGACCGTAGTCCCACTCCGTGGCGTCCTCGTATGACTGAAGCGATGTCTCGATCCGCTTTGCAATCGCCTTCTCCACCATGCCGAGCGCTTCCCCCTTCAACTCCTCTGCACCCTCGAGGGCGAACGACCGCAGCGAGTAGATGACCTCGCGCTGCTGGTTCATCACGTCGTCGTAGTCGAGGAGCCGCTTGCGCGACTGGAAGTTCTGGAGCTCGACACGCTGCTGCGCCTTCTCGATCGAGCGCGTGATGAGCGAGTGCGTGAGCACCTCGCCTTCCTGGGCGCCGAGCCTGTCCATGATCTTCGCGATCCGCTCGGAGCCGAACAGGCGCATCAGATCGTCCTCGAGCGACAGGAAGAACTGGCTCGCGCCCGGATCACCCTGGCGTCCCGCGCGCCCGCGAAGCTGCCGGTCGATGCGTCGCGATTCGTGACGTTCGGATCCGATGATGTGCAGCCCGCCGATCTCATCGATCGCGACGTCCTTGCCGTCGGGATCCTTCACCACCGACGGCTTCGACGGAGTCACGCCGGCGCCCAGCTTGATGTCGGTTCCGCGCCCCGCCATGTTCGTCGCGATCGTGACCGCGCCGGGCTGGCCGGCCGCCGCGACGATCTCGGCCTCGCGCTGGTGGTACTTGGCGTTGAGGACGTTGTGCACGAGGCCGGCGCGCTTGAACATGCGCGCCAGGGTCTCCGAGACGTCGACGTTCGTGGTTCCGACGAGGACCGGGAACCCGAGCTCGTGAAGGCGTCGCGTCTCCTCCAGGATCGCGTTGTACTTCTCGCGCCGCGTCTTGTACACGAGATCGTGACGGTCGTCCCGGATAACCGGCCTGTTCGTCGGAATGACGGCCACCTCCAGGCCGTAGATCTGGAAGAACTCCGTCTCCTCGGTCTCGGCGGTTCCAGTCATCCCGGCGAGCTTGTCGTACATCCGGAAGTAGTTCTGGATTGTAATGGTCGCCATCGTCTGCGTCTCGCCCTTCACCTGCACCCCTTCCTTCGCCTCGACGGCCTGGTGCAGCCCCTCGGACCAGCGACGGCCCGGCATCGTCCGACCGGTGAACTCATCGACGATGAGCACCTGGCCTTCCTGAACGACGTAGTTCACGTCCTTCTCGTACAGGGCGTGGGCGCGAAGGAGCTGGTGGACGATGTTCAACGTCTCGCTCTTGGACGCATACTCGCGCTCTATCCCGGCTCTCGCCGCCAGCTTCTCCTCCGGCGAAATGTCCGGGTCGCGGTCGATCCGGTGGACCTCCTGGGAGATGTCGGGGAGGACGAATGCCTCGTGATCGGAGGGCGACATGAAGTCGACCCCCTGATCGGTGAGGTGCACGGTATGACCCCTCTCGTCCAGGACGAACAGCAGGTTGTCCTCGAGATCCGCATACTGCTGCTTCGACGCCGGAAGCTTCCTGTCGGACAGGTGCGCCAGCTCCATGCGCTGGACGAGCTGCTTCGTCCCCTGCTCCTGGAGCACTTTCTGGAGCCGCTTGTTCTTCGGCCCGCCGAGGCGGGCCTTGTACAGGAGGAGCGCCCCCTGGTCGGTGTCCTCGCTCTCCAGGGAACGCTCACCCTCGGCCACGAGCTGGTTGACCAGATCCTGCTGGCGTCGAACGAGGCGCGTGACTGCACCGTTGTGCATCGCGTACTGGCCGTCGTTCGTGTTGCCGACGGGGCCCGAGATGATCAGCGGCGTGCGCGCTTCGTCGATCAGCACCGAGTCGACTTCGTCCACGATGGCGAAGACGTGGCTGCGCTGCACGCGCTGCGCGAGCGACACCACCATGTTGTCGCGCAGGTAGTCGAAGCCGTACTCGTTGTTAGTCCCGTACGTGATGTCGCACGCGTACGCGGCAGCGCGCTGGGCCGTACCCGGCTCCGTGTCATCCAGACATCCGACCGTGAGGCCGAGATAGCTGTATACGTGCCCCATCCATTGCGAGTCGCGTCGGGCGAGGTAGGAGTTCACCGTGACCAGGTGGGATCCACCCCCCGGAAGCGCATTCAGGTAGAGCGGCAGCGTGGCTACGAGAGTCTTTCCCTCGCCCGTCGCCATCTCGGCGATCTTCCCCTCGTGCAACTGATAGCCTCCCATGAGCTGCACGTCGTAGGGGACCATGTTCCACTCGAGCTCCTGCCCGGTGACCATGACCTTCGTCCCGACCAGACGCCGGCACGCCTCGCGCACCGTGGCGAACGCTTCCGGGAGCAGCTCGTCGAGAACGTCGCTGGTGGCCTCGCGCAGCCGGCCGCTCGCGCCGCCGCGACCATCCGCGCCCCCGAGCTCGATATCGATGCGCTCCCGCTCCGCTACCTCCGTCGCGTTCCGCTTCCGCTCCTTCAGCTCCGCGACTTCCGTCTCGATTGCACCTACGCGCTCCGCGATGATCGCGCGGAACCTGGCCGTCTGGCCGCGGAGCTCCTCCTCCGGGACTCCTTGAAGCCGTTCATAGTGCTCGTTGACGGCGTCGACGATCGGCTGAACCCGCTTCCGTTCCCGGTCGTGTCGGCTGCCGAAGATTCCCGTGATGACCCGCTGTAGCATGCTTTCCCCTATCGGTACAATTGCGCCGCTGCAATGTATTCGGCTATGGCATCCGGAACGAAGCCCCGGATCGACTTTCGCTGTCGTACCCGGTCCCGGATCTCGGTCGACGATATGTCCACTCGCCGGGTCCGCAGCCACCGGGCACCGCGCAGACCTTCAGGTATGTCGGCCGCCGCACTGGTGGACGGCTGTGGCGCTTCACCGGCGGGCGCCGTCGCGCGGTCCAGGATCACCAGCTCCGCCAGCTCGCGAATCCTCCCCGGCTCTCGCCACTGGTCGAAGCTGCCGGTGACATCCGCGCCGACGAACAGGAATCGCGATGCGTCGGGGAACCTGCGGGCGAAATCGGCGAGAGTATCCACAGTGAAGGATAACCCCTCCCTTTCGATCTCGACTGCATCCACGCCGAACCGGCTCTCATCGTTGGCGAGAAGCGTCACCATCTCGAGGCGCTGGCGCGGCGATCCATGACCCGCGCCCTTCAGCGGTTGCGTCGCATTGGGGACGAACCACAGCACATCGAGCGCGAGTGCCTCGGCGGCATCCGTCGCCGCCAGGAGGTGACCGTTGTGCGGCGGGTCGAACGTCCCGCCGAAGATCCCCAGTCTCACGATCAGGGCGGAGGGGGTGCGGTGGTCGGCGCCGGCCCGCAGACCGATCGAATGCTCGATTCGGCCGGATACCGCTCACGCGCTGCAGCGCACGTTTCCCTGAAGTCCTCCTCGTAACCGATCGACTTGTAGACCTCGGCCATCTTCGCGTACGAATCGCGCGCGCGCGGAGCCTCCGGATAAAGCTCTATGGCCTGCTTGTAGTAGATGATCGCCGAATGCGGGGAGCGGCGCCTCCTGTAGTGCTCTCCGGTGAGGTAATCCTTTTCGGCGAGCCTGTTCCTCATCTCGACCAGCCCCCGCTCGGCCTCGGCCCGCAGGGGCGAGTTGGGGTAGATCTCGAGGAGCGAGGTGTATACGGCGATCGCCGACTGTCCGTACGTCGGATCGAGCTCGGGGTCATCCCAGATCCGGGCGTATGAGCGCGCCGCCTCCAGCAGCGCGTCATCGGCCAGGGTGTCATCCGGAAAGAGCGAGGCCATGCGGGTGAACGCCTGCGCCGCGAGAAGCCATTCCTTCTGTTCGGCGTGCGCCCGGCCCAGGTGAAAATGCGCCCTCGGCAGGAGCGTGTCGCGCGCCGGAAGCTCGAGCGTGAGACGCTCGAAACCGGTGATGGCATTCCGGCCATCGCCTCCCTCGAGGCGGCGAAGCGACTCGCGATAAAGATCTGTCTGGACGGGAAAATCGGCCGGGTTGAACCCCCCACAGCCGAGCGCGAGAATGCAGCCGACTGCGAAGAGCCGGCGAGTAGCTGATGGCATGACGGGTCTGATACCCGGGAAGCGGAGGTCGGTTCAGGAGCGCGCCATTCGCTGGCGCGCGAGCATCGAAAGATAGATTCCGATGCGGGGCTCGGCCGGGTGCGCTTCGGCCGCGCGCGTCCACAGGACTCCCGCCATCTCGAGATCCTCCTGAAGATACGCACAGAGCCCGCGCAGAAGGAGAGCGTCGAGGTTCCGGGGACTCGTGGCGAGAAGTGAATCCAGCGATGCACTCGCCTCGTCGAGGCGTCCACGCTCGACCAGCGCGCGGGCGTGCGCCAGCCGGATATCCGGGAAGCCGGGTCGAAGCTCCAGCGCACGGGCGAACTGATCGACGGCTTCATCGAGGGCGCCGGCATCGCGGTAGTGCTCACCGAGCGAGGCATGGGCGTTTGCCAGCCGGTTGGCCACCACAACGGGAAAGCCTGATTCGTCCGGGCCCCCAAGGCGGTGCGCGGCCTCGAAGCTCTGCTGCGCCTCGTCGTTCCGGCCGAGGGCGCTCAGGAGCACTGCCCTGTTCAGGTGCGCCTCCACGTACCGGGGATTCAGCGCGATCGCCCGGTCGAACGCCGCCAGCGCCTCCAGCGGCCGCTCGACCAGAGCGAGACAGAGCGCGAGGAGATTATAGACGTCCGGGTAGGCATATCCCTCGAGCACCGCCTCGCGGAACAGCAGGACCGCGCCGTGGAAATCTCGAACGGCGAAGCGCTCGCGCCCACGCGCTATGAGGTCGGGCTCGCGATGGAGCGGCGCCAGCTCAACGCGACGCATGCATCCTTGGAGAACCGACCAGCCCGCGGAAGTATTCGATCGTGCTCGCCACGCCCTCTCTCACAGCCACCTTCGGCTCCCAGCCGAGCGTGTTGCGAGCTTTGGTGATGTCGGGACGCCGCACCTTCGGGTCGTCGACGGGGAGCTCCCGGTGGACGATCTTCGAAGAGGTGCCCGTGAGCTCGACGACGATCTCGGCAAGCTGCTTCACCGTGTATTCGTCCGGATTGCCAATGTTGGTCGGTTCGTTGTCGCCCTTCATGAAGAGACGATAGATCCCGTCGATCTCATCGGCAACATAGCAGAAGCTGCGGGTCTGCGACCCGTCCCCGTAGATCGTGAGCGGCTCGCCGAGGAGCGCCTGGACGATGAAGTTCGACACCACACGCC
>JBGTMW010000628.1:0-12196 GCA_041743365.1 Gemmatimonadaceae bacterium | reverse complement strand
GAAAGGCCGCGGACTCACCGTCGGCGGCGCGAAGCAGGGCCGGCGGGAGGGATGTCACCGAGGGGACCGAAATCGAGATCAGCTCGGGCGACGCCGTTCTCTTCGCCGCACTGAAGGGGTTGCGAGGGCGCATAGCGAAGGAAAGCAAGGTTCCGCCATACGTCGTGTTTGCCGACCGAACGCTGGCCGAGCTCGCCACGCGACGCCCCCGCACCCTCGCGTCGTTCGGCGAGGTGCGGGGAGTGGGCCCGGCAAAGCTCGAAAAATACGCAGGTCAGTTTCTCGAAGTGATTCGCAGCGCGAACGATACCGAGGCGGCGTGACATGGAAGATTCGCTGTACCTGAACGAGCAGCACTACGCGGTGCGAGACATGGTCCGAGCCTTCGCCCGCGAGGAGGTTGCTCCCGTAGCCGCCCGGCTCGACGCCGCCGGCGAGTTCCCCTGGGACAACGTCAAGCGCATGGCCGAGCTCGGGCTGCTTGGCATTCCGTGGTCGGAGGAGCTCGGGGGAGCGGGACTCGATCTCCTCAGCTACATGCTCGTCATCAACGAGATGGCGAAGGTGGATGCCTCGCACGCGATCACTATCTCCGCGCACACCACGCTCGGCACTTCGCCGATCGTCAACTTCGGGACCCGCGAGCAGCAGCGACGATTCGTGCCCCTGCTCGCCACCGGCAAGGTCCTCGGCGGCTTCGGGCTCACCGAGCCGAGCGCTGGCAGCGATGCCGGCGGCACCCGGACGACGGCGGTCCGCAGAAACGGCGGCTACGTGCTCAACGGGAGCAAGATCTTCATCACTCACGGCGGCGTCGGCGAGATCTTCGTCGTTACCGCGGTCACCGATCCGTCGAAGGGCACGAAGGGGATCAGCTCCTTCATACTGACGAAGGAATCGTCCGACCTCTCGAAGGTGAAGACGCTCGGTATCGGTCACGAGCCGAGCCTTCCCTCCATGGCCGGATTCCGGTCGGGAAAGAAGGAGGACAAGCTCGGGTGGAGGGCGTCCGACACGCGCGAGCTCATCATGGAGGATGTCGAGGTCCCTGCCGAGAACCTTCTCGGGAAGGAAGGGCAGGGGTTCGCCAACTTCATGCGCACGCTCGACTCGGGTCGCATCGGCATAGCGGCGCTCTCGCTGGGCATCGCCGAAGGAGCCTTCGAGCAGGCGCTGGCGTATTCCGGCGCCCGGCACCAGTTCGGCAAGCCGATCTCGAGCTTCCAGGGAGTACAGTTCCAGCTCTCCGACATGGCCACCGAGATCGAGGCCGGTCGCCACCTGGTGTACCATGCGGCCTGGCTCGCCCAGAACGGGAAGCCGTTCGGCAAGCAGGCCGCGATGGCCAAGCTTTTCTGCTCCGAGCTCTGCATGCGCGCGACCATCAAGGCCGTGCAGATCCACGGCGGTTATGGCTACACCAAGGACTATCCGGTGGAGCGCATGATGCGCGACGCCAAGATCTGCGAGATCGGTGAGGGGACATCGGAGATCCAGAGGCTCGTCATCGCCCGCCACCTCCTGAAAGGTTTGGCGGATTGAGCTGGTCGGAGCGGGCGAAGCGCCTGCGCCTTCCGCTCGGTTTCCTCTTCGCCGCGCTCTACCTCGCGTTCGTCCGCCCCACTCCGATGACCCTCGCAGTGGGGATCCCGATCGCCTTCGCGGGGCTGATCGTCCGCGCGTGGGCCGCCGGCCACATCATCAAGAACGACCGGCTGGCGACCACCGGGCCATACGCCCACACCAGAAACCCACTCTACTTCGGCAGCTTCCTCATAGCCTCCGGTTTCGCGATCGCCTGGAACTGGTCGCTGCTGCTGCTGGTGATCGCCTTCTTCGTGGCAGTATACGGCCCGACGATGCAGCGCGAGAGGGCGAACATCAGCGGCCGGTTCCCGGACGCGTATGCCGAATACGAGCGCAACGTCCCGCCCTTCATGCCGCGGCCGATCCCGTGGCGGGCGCCGGCGCCGAGCGAGCACGAGGGGTTCAGCTTCCCCCTCTACATGCGTCATGGCGAGTGGCGAGCCGCCCTTGGCTTCGCGGCGGCGCTGGCGTGGCTGATCGCCCGCATGAGGTGGGGGGTGTAACCCCTTGCCCACGTTGCCGAAAACCGCCCGGCTCGTTTACAATACTACAGTGACGATACTGCTACTCCCCACGTGGGCGGCGCCGAGCGACTCCCGGCAAGTCCGCGTTCCCAGCGCGAGGGTCACGCCGAGGCTGTATCGGTTCGTGACTCGTTCGTGCTTCTCCCCGCGCGCAGCCGAGTGATCGGGGCGCCGTGGATCGCATGGTCTCCCTGCAGTTGACGGATTCCGGCCGCGCCGTGGAGCTCTCCAGCTCCGCTGTTCGGCGGTCCGCCGTGCCAGGGCAGCCGTGGACGATCGTGCGTAGTCGGCGGAGATCCTGTCCAACGCAGGCACCGGCCGGACGCCGCGAGCGTTCCGAACCGGTGCCATTTCAGTGGAATCCCCGCCCGGGCGCACGCGAGGAGTCGCCGCGCGTCAGCCCCATGGCGGACACCGATGAAGCGAGAAATCCTGATCAACGCGACGCCGCGCGAGACGCGCGTCGCCATCCTCGAAGACGACCAGCTGGTAGAGCTGCTCTTCGATCGTCCGGACGCACGCCGAATGGTCGGCGACATCTACCTCGGGAAGGTCGAGGCTGTCCTCCCGGGAATACAGGCGGCATTCGTACAGATCGGCACTGAAAAAAGCGCCTTTCTTCACGCCTCTGACCTCGTGACGGACGAGGCGCTGGAGGACGATGACGACGGCGAGGAGAGCAACGGCAACGGCAGTGGTCGCAACGGCCGCGAGAACCGGGACAAGGGCCCGCCGATCCAGGACGTCCTGAAGCGGGGGCAGCAGATCCTCGTCCAGGTCTCCAAGGAACCGATCTCCACGAAGGGACCCAGAGTCACCGCGCAGATCTCCCTCGCGGGCCGCTTCCTGGTCTACATGCCTTCGGCGACGCGGGTCGGCGTGAGCCGGAAGATCGGCGACCGTGCCGAGCGGCAGCGGCTGCGACAGCAGCTCCAGAGCGTACTTCCCGACAACAGCGGCGGGGTCATCGTCCGGACGGTGGGCGAGGACGTCACCCAGGAGACGTTCGAGCGCGAGCTGACGTCGCTGATCAATCAGTGGAAGAAGATCAAGAAGAAGACGAACTTCACCCGCGCCCCGTCGCTGATCCATCGCGAGACGGGCCTTACGCGCGGCCTGATCCGCGACCTGTTCAGCGCCAAGGTCGACAGCCTCACGATCGACTCGAAGCAGGTCTACAACGAGATCGTGGAATACCTGAAGGGAATCGCGCCCGAGCTGATAGAGCGCGTCAGCCTGTACGAGGACACTCTCCCGCTGTTCGACAAGGCGGAGGTCGAGCAGGAGATCCGCGACCTTTTCAAGCGGCGGTGCGACCTGCCCTCGGGCGGGTACCTGATCATCGAGCCGACCGAGGCCCTGGTGTCGATCGACGTGAACTCCGGCCGCTACACCGGGAAGAAGGATCCGGAGAAGACGATTCTCAAGACCAACGTCGAGGCGGCCCGAGAGATAGCCCGCCAGCTACGGCTGCGGGACGTGGGCGGAATCATCGTGTGCGACTTCATCGACATGGAGGCGAAGGAGAACCGGGAGCGCGTGCTTCAGGAGCTCCGCACCCATCTGGGGCGCGATCGCGCCCGGACCAAGGCCTTTGGCGTGAGCGACCTTGGCCTGATCGAGATGACCCGCCAGCGGGTCCGTCAGAGCCACCTCCAGAGCATGACCGAGCCCTGTCAGGCCTGCGCGGGGACGGGCAGGGTGTTCACTCCGGAAGCGATCATTCGCCGGATGGAGCGATCGGTCCGGCGCATGGGACTCGACGGGAAGCGCGACCAGCTCCTCGTGAAGCTGCACCCCGACGTGGCAATGTACGTTCTCGAGAACGAGCGGGACCTGATGCGGCTTCTCGAGAAGTCCGTCGGCTTCAGCCTCGAGCTGCGCGACGATCCGCTCCTGAGGTCGGACGAGTTCAAGCTCGTGGTCAAGAGCGCAGGCCGGGATGTGACACAGCAATACGCCGTGGCTTGAGGGAGCGGGAAACGGAGTGGACGGTCGTCAGTTAACAGTTCACAGTTCTCAGGTAACTCGGCGTCCGGTCGATGCCGCCCTTCCTGACTACCGATGACTGACCACTGACGACCGTCAACTCCGTTTCCCGCTCCCTTCCCACCCCAGTTGACCTTCCCTCCGGGACCGGCTAGCTTTGTAGGCTATCAGTCCCGTAAACCAGTCCTGAATCAATGACTTACGCAATCATTCGCACCGGCGGCAAGCAGTTTCGTGTCGAGCCGGGGCAGACAATACGCATTCCGAGCCTCGTTGGCGAAGCCGGTGATGCGATCACGTTCGACGATGTGATCCTCGGCGCCGATGGCTCCGACATTCGCGCCGGGCTCCCGACCGTCGAGGGAGCGTCCGTGAGCGGCGAGATCGTGAAGCACGGTCGCGACAAGAAGATCGTCGTCTTCAAGATGAAGCGCCGCAAGAACTACGCGAAAAAGCAGGGACACCGTCAGGGCTTCACCGAAGTCCGCATCAACGACATCACCCTCGGCTGACGAGAGGCGACCATGGCTCACAAGAAAGGCGTCGGCTCCTCACGCAACGGCCGCGACAGCAACCCGCAGTTCCGCGGGATCAAGAAGTTCGGTGGCGAGTCCGTCATCGCCGGGAACATCATCGTCCGCCAGTGCGGGACCAAGTGGCATCCCGGACGGAACGTCGGCCTTGGCACGGACTTCACGATCTACGCGCTGATCGATGGCGTGGTGAAGTTCGAGCACAAGAACAAGACGCGGTACAAGGTCAGCGTCTATCCGAAGCCGGAAGGCGACGCGTCGTCCGCGGCTTGACGACTCGGTCGCGACAAGGGGCCCCCGCAACAGCGGGGGCCCCTTGCGTTCCGGAAACATCGTTCGCCAGAGTACGTACGGCTGGCGGCACTCACCCTCGACGGGCGGTATATCATGGCATTGTGGGACAAGCTGAAGACGGAGCTCGACCGCGCCGGCAAGGTGGCGCAGGGCGCGATCGATGAGGGAAAGGTTCGCCTCGATGCCTTTCGCGTCCGGCAGCTCGCCGACAAGGCAGCGCAGGCGCTTGGCTACGCGGTTTACCGCGCGCGTCAGCAGAACCAGGAAGTCGACGCGGACACATACGCACGGTTGAGCAGCACGCTTGCCGCGCACGAGGCCGAGGCATCCCGCTATGAGGCGCAGCTGGCGGAGGTCGCGGAGAAGAAGAAGTCCGAGACCGCGTCACAGGATCCGACGCCAGGGGCTCCCGGCGTGTAGCGGCTCCTGCCGTGTAGCGGCTCCCGCCGTGTAGCGACTCCCGCCGTGTAGCGGCTCGCGGCGGTGGGAGGAGTGCCGGTCAGCTTTCAAACTGGCGTGCACTCGTTTACTCTCCCGGACGATGACCCGCGAAATTGTCCTGACGCTCGCCATCACCCTCGGAGCGCTCGTCCTCTTCCTCTGGAACAGGCTGCGCGTCGACGTCGTTGGGCTGATCGTCATGGCGACGCTGATCGTCGTGGGCCTCGTGACGCCACGCGAGGGCATCAGCGGTTTCGCCAACGAGGCGATGATCACGGTCGCGGCGATGTTCGTCCTCTCGTCGGGGCTGGTGCGCACGGGAGGAATCGACATCGTCGGCCGCTGGATCAAGCGGTTGGCGGGGAAAAGCGAGTACAGGCTCCTGCTCGTCTCCCTGGCCGTCGTCATCCCCACGAGTGCGTTCATCAACAACACGCCGGTCGTCGTCGTGATGATCCCCGTAGTGCTCGGGATCGCAAGATCAATGGGCGTCGCGCCATCACGCATCTTCATGCCCATCTCCTTCGGTAGTCAGATGGGGGGTACGCTCACGCTGATCGGCACGAGCACGAACCTTCTGGTCGCCGGACTCGTGCTCGAGCTCGGGTACGACCGGATCCGGCTCTTCGACATCACGCCACCGGCTACAGCACTGATGCTGATCGGCGTGCTCTATCTGCTCACCGTCGGTCGGTGGCTGACGCCGGTCCGCGAGACCGCCACCGACCTGGTCACGAGCTATGAGCTGCGCGACTACCTCTCCGTGCTCGAGGTTGGCTCGGAGTCGCCACTCGCCGGACGCTCACTGGTTGAATCGCGCTTCGGCACGGAATACGGCCTTCATGTGGTGGGAATCGAACGCAGAGGTGCTCGCCTCGAGTCCCTTCACGGCGACACCAGAATCGAAGCCGGCGACTTTCTCCTGGTCCGCGGCAAGGTGGCCAACATCGCCCGCATTGAGGAGACGGCGAATCTGACGATAGCGGGCCCTCGGCCGGAGTTCTTGCTGGAGCGATTATCCGGGTCGAAGGATTCAGCGGGGGCGGCGCGACGATTGGCGGAGGTCATCATCCCACCGGGCTCCCCGGTCGCGGGGCACTCGCTCAGGGAACTGCACTTCCGCGGCCGCTACGGTGTGCCCGTCCTCGGGATCCAGCGGCACGGGGAGACGCTGCGCGAGCGGATGCGCGACGTTCTGCTTCGCCCGGGCGATGTACTTCTGGTACAGGGAACGGCGGAGGAGCTCAACTCGATTCACAGCGGCGGTGAGCTCGCGCTCCTGGGGGCGGTCGCCCTTCCCGAACGGAACAGGCGCAAGCTGAAGTACGCGGTCGCGATCCTCGTCGCAGTGGTGGCGCTCGCCGCTTTCGAAGTGATGCCCATTCTCGTCAGCGGGCTGCTCGGCGTGATCGCGATGTTTCTCGCGGGTTGTGTCACTCCGGACCAGGCTTACGAGGACGTCGACTGGATGGTGCTGGTGCTCCTCGGCGCGCTCCTCCCTCTCGGCCTCGCGATGCAGAAGACGGGAACGGCCGAGTTCATCGCCACCGGCATGCTGCGCGCGAGCGAGCCGTTCGGCCCTCAGGGCGCGCTCGCCGGGTTCTACGTCGTCACGACCCTGCTCACGGCCGTCATCAGCAACAACGCCGCCGCAGTGGTGCTCACCCCCATCGCGGTTGCAACGGGGGTCGCGCTGGGCGTCTCGCCGCTCCCGTTCGTGATTGCCGTGATGCTTGCCGCGTCCAACAGCTTCATGACACCGATCGGCTACCAGACCAACACGTTCATCTACGGGCCCGGCGGGTACCGATTCATGGACTTCGTTCGTGTCGGCGCGCCGCTGAACGTGGTCATGGCTGTCGCCGCCACGATCATCATCCCGCTGTTCTTCCCGTTCTGGACCGATTGAGTCGTGCGCGCCCGGCTGTTCTCCAGGGCCGTTGCCACCCTCACTCATCCGCCGGGGCGCACCGCACCCGGCGGCTGACGGTAGCTCGGGGGCAGTGTCTTGTACCGCTCGATCAGCATGTCCTGCCGCGACTGCTGCCGCACGTCACGGCCCCGGATGAAGACGTGCTCAGCGCGCGTGCTGAACTCGAACGGGTCGCCGCTCCACACGACGACGTTCGCATCCCGCCCGACCTGAATGGTGCCGACCTCCCCCGCGACCCCGAACGCCTCCGCCGGAGCGAGGGTCACCGACCGCAGCGCGTCGTCCCAGCTCATTCCGTAGGCGACGGCGTTGCCAGCCTCCTGGCGAATGTTGCGTACGTTGAATGCTTCACCCCCCGCCCCCACGAGCAGCACCTCCACTCCGGCGCGCCGAAGCAGTGCCGCGTTCTCCTGCCGGGCACCGAGCGTCGCGAAGCTGCCCGGGATGTTGTTGAGAGTCCCCGTGAGCACCGGGATCCGTGCCGCGGCGAGCTTGCCAGCGACCTTCCACGCCTCGGCTCCACCGCCGATCATGATTCGCAACCCATATTCCTCGGCAAGCCGCATCGCCGCCTCGATGTCGCTCGCCATGTCTGCGTTGATGATCAGCGGAAGTGCACCGGCGAGTACCGGCTGTAGAGCCGCAAGGTCGGTCCGGCTGATCTCGAACGCGGTCGGATCCGGACGCTGCCCTCCGCGCGCGGTACGGGTTCCATAGGCGCGCACCTCGTTGAGCAGCTCTCGCAGCCGCATCATGAGCTCGCCGCGCGAACCGGATCCTCCCGCGTCGGCGTTCGCGATCTGCGCGACCATAGCGACGGGCGCGCGGCGGAGCATCTCCGGGAGCGTCCCCTCGTGCAGGTCCACGACGGCTGCCTGACCCGCCACGAGTCCTCCCGAAGGGACGATCAGCACCGACGTCACACCCTCGTTCCGCGTGGGGGCGAGAAGCACCGAAGCGGGGTTGAATCCTTCCCAGACCCTGAACGCCGCAGAGATCGCGTCGCGCCCCCGGGCGGACGACTCGACCGTCTGCGGGACGGCTCCGATCTCCGACAGCCCGAGCTGCGTCGCCGAGTTGATGAGGCCGGGAGTGACCCACTTCCCGGTTGCGTCAATGCGTCGTGCTTCCGCCGGTATTGCGACGTTGGCTCCGACCGCGGCGATCTTTCCGTCACGGATGACCACGGTCGCGTTCTCGATCACCGGCCCGCTGACCGGATGCACGCGCGCGCCGGTGATCGCGATGACAGCGGCCGCGGGTTGAGCCGGCGCGGCGACTTGCGCTCCCGCGGCGCAGGGCGAACCGCTGACGACGAAAACCGCGGCGCTCACTACCGCGACAGGCAAATGGAGACGGCGTGTCATCGTCCGCCCTCCGTCACGAAGGGTACGAACCCGAGCTCGAAGTCCGTCCGCCAACGCTCGGCGGGGTCGAGTCGATCGTAGCGTAACGCTCCGTCGATCCAGACCTTCTCGGCGCGCGCATAGACACTGAAGGGGTTTGCCGTCCAGAGTACCACGTCCGCATTCTTGCCGGGGGCCAGCGATCCGATGCGGTCGTCGAGTCCGAGCGCCCAGGCCGCGTTGATCGTGATCCACTTGATCGCGTCATCATCCGATATGGGAATGCCGTGCTCGTTTCCCGAAGCCATGGCCTTTGAGGCCTCCTGGTTGAGGCGCTGGGATCCCGATGGATCATCCGAATGCACGATCGCCCGCGCGCCCGCCTTGTGAACCAGCGCGAGGTTCGCCTTGACTCCATCCATCGCCTCCATCTTGAAGGCGCCCCAATCGGCCCACAGCGAGCCGGAAATGTCGTGCTGGGCGAGCAGGTCCGCGACCTTGTAGGCCTCGACACCGTGGTGGAAGGAACGGATCGCATAGCCGAACTCCTCGGCGATGTCGATCATCTGCGCCATCTCATCGGCCCGGTAGCAGTGATTGTGCACGAGAATGTTTCCGCGAAGAACTTCAGCGAGGGTCTCGTTTCCAAGATCGCGTGACGGAGGATCGCCGGACCTGTCGGCGTTCCACTTGTCCCACCGGCGCTTGTACGCCGCCGCGTCTATCCACGCGGCACGGTAGCCGGCCACGTTCCCCATGCGCGTCGAGGGACCACGGTTGGCGTAGACGCGCTTGGGGTTCTCGCCGCACGCCATCTTCAGGCCGTACTTCGCATCGGGGAACTTCATCTCCTGGACTGTCCTGCCTGGCACCACCTTGAGCACGGCGCTTCGACCACCGATCAGGTTGGCGGATCCCGGCAGGACCTGAAGCGTGGTGATTCCGCCGGCGAGCACCCGCGGGAACTGCGGATCCTGCGGCCACACCGAATGCTCGGCCCACACGTGCGCAGTAACGGGATTCGTGGCCTCGTTGCCATCGCTCAGCGCAGCGACCCCGGGCGCGGCATACACGCCAAGGTGCGAGTGGGTATCGATCAGCCCGGGTGTCACGAACTTCCCGGTGCCATCGATCACAAGGGCATCTGCCGGTGCGTTGATCGCCGCGCCAATCTCGACAATGCGGCCGTCGCGCAGCAGGATCGACGCATTAGTGAGGGAAGGCCCCGCAGCCGTCATGATCGTCGCGTTCCGGATTACCGTCGGCCGCGAAGGCGCCGCGCGGTAGGTGCTCGGAAACGGGTCATCGTTCGGGATCGACCTCGAGCCCGCGAAGGAGTCCGATGCCGCCGCTCCGGGGGCTGTCGCCGGAGCAGGCGTCGTGACCGCCGGACCGGGTGGTGCGCACGCTATCGCGAGGAACGCAAGGAACATCCAATGCCGGAGCGTCATGCTGTTTCCTCCATGACAGTGATTGTGTTGGTCATCCACTACTCGGCGCAGCTTCCGTTCGGCCATCCTGCATCTCCTTCATGTGAGATCGCGAAGCGCATGTTCGCGCGTTCCGTTCAGGGCGAGGGCAGCAGGCGCTCCGGATTGTCCTGGAGAGCCGCCCTCCTGACGCCTTCTGGCAGCGGGAGCGCAAGAAACTGATCGACGTTGGCGCGCATGCTTGTGACACCTGGACTCGGCCAATCAGTTCCCCAAAGAAGCTGACCGCTGATCTCACTGAGTCGCGGGAAGTACTCGAGCATCATCTTCGGTGGGATGCCGGACAGATCGAGCCACACGTGCCGGTGACGCCGGAGCACGAAGAACGCCTCCGCCATGTACAGCGGCCGACCACCATGCGCCATGATGATCCGCAGGTCCGGAAAGTCGATGGCGACATCGTCGAGTTCCATCGGGTTGCCATACTTGCTTCGCGCCCCGGGAAAGATGCTCGTTCCGGTGTGGATCATGACCGGCATTCCCAGCCGCTCGCACGTGGCGTAGATGTCTCCCAGAGCCGTTAGCCCGTCGGTGTACGCGTTCGCGGCGACCTGCTGATGCGGCGGATGGATCTTGAGCACGCGGCAGCCGATCTCCGCGAGATGCTCCACGTCCCGGACGGCGTTCTTCGTGAAGCGGGGGTGAACTCCGCCATAGGGGAGCAGCCGGTCCGGGGCCGCCTCGGCATAGCGAACTGCGAAGTCGTTCGTCGCGTCGGTGAATCCCATCAGGTCGGGGCTCGGATAGTTCACCATGCCGACGCGCGCGATCCGCTGCTCATCCATTACGCCGAGCAGCAGCTTCGGGTCGCTCATGAGCGCGATCAGGAAGTCGAAGTGCTGCTCCTTCCCGCGACGCATGGTTTCGCGCGGCCCAGGCTTCAGCTCATCCCAGGGCTGGATGTGGATGTGGACGTCGGTGATGCGGAGGTCGTTCACCGTCCGGGGAAGGTCGGCGTACGCTTCTCCATGAACGCCCTCACTCCCTCCGTCTTGTCCTGACTCGCGAAACAGAGCTGGAACAGCGCCGTCTCGAGCTTGAGGCCTTCGGCGAGTGGAAGGCTCAGCGCGGCTCGCGTCGCTTCCTTCGCCGCGCTCACCGCCACCGGACTCTTCGCCGCGATCGAGTCGGCCATCGCGATTGCCCGCGCGAGCAGCGCATCGGGGGCCGTGACCTCTTCCACGAGGTGAAGGCGAAGCGCCTCGGCGGCGTCGATAAGGTCCCCGGTGAGAATCATCCGGCACGCAGCGCCCAGGCCCACAACACGCGGAAGCCGCTGCGTCCCGCCGCCTCCGGGAATTATCCCCAGGTTCACCTCCGGCTGGCCGAACCGCGCCGTGGACGACGCGATGCGAATGTCGCACGCGAGCGCGAGCTCCATCCCTCCGCCGAGGCAGAAGCCGTTGATCGCGGCGATCACCGGCTTCGCGATCCGCTCCACTGCGTCGAACACCGTCGGCAGCTTCATCACGCGGTACTGGTCCACCGGGGATCGCCCCTCGAACTCGGCGATGTCGGCACCGGCGATGAATGCCTTGTCTCCAGCGCCGGTCAGGACGATCGCCCGGACCTCCTGGTCGCGCGCCGCCGCGGCGAGCGCTCCGAGCAGGGAACAGCGTAGTGCACCGTTGAGGGCGTTCCGCTTCTCGGGGCGATTGATGGTCAGGATGCTGACGCCGCCGCGCCGCTCGGTCAGCACCAGTTGCTCTTCAGTCATGTCTCGATCTCCCAGCGGTAGAAGCCCTCGCCCGTCTTCTTCCCGAGCTTGTTCTCGGCGACCAGGGCACGGAGAAGGGCAGGCGGTTCGTACGTGTCCGCGCCGAAAGTCGCATGCAGATGCTCGGCGATGGCGAGGCGCACGTCCAGCCCGACAAGGTCCGTCAGCCGAAGCGGCCCCATCGGGTGGTTGTAGCCCAGCTCCATGGCGCGGTCTATGTCCTCGGCGCTCGCGACCCCCTGCTCGAGCATGCGAATCGCCTCGAGCCCCAGCACGACGCCGAGGCGGCTGGTCGCAAATCCCGGCGAGTCGCCGACGACGATCGCCGTCTTCCCGAGCGAC
>JBGTMW010000627.1:0-8685 GCA_041743365.1 Gemmatimonadaceae bacterium | reverse complement strand
CGCGCGCGTCGCGCAGCAGGTCCTTTGCCTGTTTCCGGAGCTGCTCCAGCGCAGGGCGCTCGGGAAGGATGCGGCGCGGAGCGGGCGTGCCGGCGTTGCCGCCTGGCGAGGGGGGCGGGGACATGAGATCTCCTTTCAATGCGCCCGTGTCCGCAGGTCGGGCTGAAAGAAGATCGAGGCTTTCACTACCGTGTATCTTCAGGTGGGCTCTGCCCTATCCGCGGACCGGGTGCGCCCTGCAGCGCGATGTCCACCCTAGCAGGGACGCGGCTCGGCGTCAAGCGACAGCAACCTCACGGTCGGGGTCACACCGTCAGCCGTCAGCCGTCGTGTGCAACGCGTCATGCGCCATGCGTCGAAGCCTATCCATTGCCTTCTGAATCGACGATGGCATGAACATATCGTCGGCGATCGCGGCGACTTCCTCGGCATCGCGCCATGCACGCTCCAGTTCCACCAGCTGGCCGCGCACGGCTCGCAGCTCAGCTTCTTCATGCAGTGCCATTTCGAGGGCGAGACGATCGGGTGAGCTCAGCCCGTACAGCCCGCTCGTGAAGGCGCCGGTCCAGCCGGACCGCGGCTTGCGTTTGGTGTGCCTCCAGTTGAGCGGAACTGCGGTTGACCTGAGTGCAAACGTGCTGAGCTTTTCCAGATAGCCGTCGGCACCACCAGCTTCGTCGAGCGCGTGTACCGCGGCGGTCACCAGCTCGTGCTTACCGCCGTAGCGGTTGACGTGTGGCATGAGCATTCCTGCAACACGTAGAGCTTCCCGCCCCTCGAGACGTGCTTCTCCCCCTTTGTAGCGAATATCAAGCGCGAGAGGAGAGTCATTTCCCGGTACCAGTCTCGTTTCTGCAAGGTGTCGGCGCCGCACTGCGATCGTGCCTGCAGTATCCGTACGGACACGAGCTACAATCTCCTCCGGCCTGCCATGAACGATTGCATTGATGCCACTGCCAATCAGGCCACCGAATACTCCGATGCTGACTCCGGCCACCGCTCCACCGGTGAGCACCGCGCCGATGGCTCCAAGACTGCCGCCGGCAATCAGGATCTGGCGGCGTCGACGCCTACCGAACTGATCCCCGTACCGCCATGCTGCATATTCCGGTCGTAGCGGCTCGCCGATTCTGACGAGCTCAGTACGATCAGCCAGTCGCGCAAGTCCGACGTTCTCGGTTGAAACCCGCTGCCTGGCAGCTCGAAACTGGCGCTCAGCCTGCTCGATCGCCTCCCAGCGTTCCTCAATGGGCGTCAGATTCCAGCGCTCGCATTGGCGGCATACCACCCACAGTCGGCCCTTGCGGCCGTCGAACGCGAGACGACGCCCGACCGGAAAGTCGTAAAGCGCCTCGTTGCGACCGAGATCCGAGCTACAGAAGAGACAGGTGGAATACATTCTGGTTGCGATCCGAAGGGAGCGGCCGCTCACATGATTGCGGCCAGCGAGGCCGCGGCTCTCTGCGCCAACCGTCGTTAGACCGACCGGCCTGAGACCCCGCCGCGGTCGCGTTTCGATCGGCTCGCGTAGAACGCCAGGACAAGCGTGCTGACCACGCCGCCCGTGAGCGGCCCCACAAATCCGGTGGGCCAGCCCAGGGCTCGCGCACCGAATCCTGCTCCTAGCCCCGCCAGAACACCGACCACGACAGCACCCAGAATTGCGACCACCAGCGCCTTCCAGTTGACCGTTGCCATCGGCTCCTCACAGGAGAGTTTCGCTGAATCCGGTTGTGGGGCAGACGATCCACCAGGAGGTGGCCGTGTGACCGCCGTTACCAAAGCCCCGCCTGCCAGCACCACCTCGCGATAGGGGGGCGCGCCCGTGCGCCGCCCTACCTGCGGGTACTGAGCCATAGCACGGCAGTCAGTACGCTGCCTGCGACGTACAGCGACCCGAAGATCTGCTTGTTATACCGCGCCAGCCACAATGGAAGGAAGATGTCGAAGTTGTCCTGGCGCTCGTCCGTATACCGCGCCGCCACTCCTGTCAGCGGACAACGCCACTCATTGACAAGCAGCACGACACACTCGAGTGCAACAAGCCCTATCAGGATGCCGGCGATCCCGAACTCTCTACTCCATGCGGCGATTGGAATGCCGACTACACACGATGCGAAGAACGCCCACGCTACGGTGTGTACGACCTTTACCGCCAGCAGTCGACGCTCGGCATGGATCATCCATGATCCTCTGGGAGACTAGGAAACCATGTAATGCCCAGTTGTATCCGCGTACGAACCTGCCACGGTGCGCCACGGCTGTCGAGCGTGTAGTCGACTGTCGTACACAATCGCAGGGGTTGCGACGCCACTTGCGCCATAGTCGTTGCGCGAGCCGCCTGCGTCCTGAAGCCTCAGCCCCGAGCCTGAAACAACTCCACCGGGTTGCCCGACGGATCGTCCCGTATGACCTGGGCGCACCCCGGGCCGGTCACGATATCATTCGAGCGGAAGGAGACTCCGGCCGCGCGCAGCCGCGCGACTTCCGCAGGGAGATTGGCTATCTCCAGGTGCACGCGGTTCCAGCCGCCCGATACCTGCTGGCGACCGTCGGGCAACGGACGCCTTCCTGAACTGCCATCACCGCTCAGGAGGAGGCGCACGCCGTCTCGTACGACCGACGCAAAGGCTGGCGAGGCAGCCTGCTCCAATGTGAAACCGAGCAGCGTCGTATAGAAGCGCATCGCAGCCGGGACGTCATCAATTATGTAGCGCACACCGACTCTCGACGTCGCGGTTTCCTCGTTCATGGTGGGACTGGAATTCGGTCAAGCGTTGCATCAAAAGGATCTGGTGACCTCGTGCAGGGCTTCGACCACCCACTCCTCGAAGTCGCCATGCAGCTCGGTGACCTTGCGACCGTTCACCTGCAGAGACCACTCGGACTGCACGCGAATGTCGGTGTTGACGATCCGGATGGTCGTGTCGCCTCGCCGGTACCGCAGTTCGCGCCACATCTGCGTCTCATGTGGCGAGAGGGCGTCGCTGTCGAATTCCAGGGCGAACCCGTGCGCCTCAACAAGCAGGGCCGCGTGTCGCCTGGCGATATCGAGCATGCTCGGCGCATCATGGCCGGGCGGGAGGAAGCCGAGCTTAACAAACCAGTCCCCGCTCACCACCCGCTCGATGCGGTCGCGATCGATCCAGCCAGTGCCGTCCAGAATGTCTTCATGACGCCTCAGCAGGGTTGCGGTGCGGCGCAGGGCGGCATCGCGGTCCTGCGGCTCGTCGGGATCCTGTCCCGGTTCGCGCACCATTCGCAGCTCCCAGACGGCGATGCTGTGCGGCCCGTACTCACCCGGCTCACCGTCCACCAGCCGGCGGATCTCGCAGTGGGTGCCATAGCCCTCGGGATTCCCGGACACCTCGACCTGCCTGGCCGCGCGCGGATTGCGGTAGCCCAGGATCACGCAATCGGTGACGCGCGCGACAATCGGAAACGGAGGCTCGTAGCCGACGTCGGTGACGAGAAAGTCGTACGCATCCGTCAGCCTCGCCACCAGCTCGCGCTCGCGCTGGCGCGTGCGCTCCTCCGCCGCACTGGCGCTGTGGATCGGATACTCGTACCGCTCCCGCAGCCACGCCTGTCCCGCGGAACTGTCCTCGAGCGCCTGGAAGACCTGCGTCAGATCGAGCTCCTCTCCGGCCGCGTCGCGGAAATGCCACCTGCCCCGCCGACTGAACGGCTTGAGGCCAGCCCGTTTGCCCATCGTGGTCAGCGTCTGCCGCGACATTCGCGAGACCACTTCGGTGAACCATTCCAGGGTGATCCCGCTGGCGGTTGCGCCAGGCCGGTGTCGGCTGTCCTTGTTGCTAACCAAGCCGCGACTTCATCAGGGCCATGAGCGCGATGAGCTCTCCTACGGTGGTCGCCGGATCACATCGGGTGATCGCGCAACCATTCATCGTCTCGATGGAGGTGTCAAGTGGGGCAGGGATCAGGACCGTGAGCATCTTCCTCATCACGGCAGCAGTTCTCGTTCTCGGGGCGATCGCACCGTCATTCGCGGCGTGGGAGTCCATATACCGCAGCCTGAGGTGGCTGCCCGTCTTCGGGATCTATCCGTTGTTCCTCGCGATGGCCGCAACCCACGGCGTCCGTCCTGCCGCAGCGGCATGGATCTCCTTCGCGGCACTCGGCCTGTTGCTCGAATTGGTCGCGGACGCCTTTCTTCCACCGGACAAGCGTTCACCCTTTCTCCGCACGTTGCGGAACGCCGCGCTCCTCTGGCCGCTCACGATCCCTGGCGCCACGGAGAGCATGCTCGTCCGGTTTGGGCTGGTGGGGCCTCCGCCCGAAATGAAGCTGCCGGACTTGCCTCGCGGCGCGGCGTTGCTCAGCCTGGCCGACGATGAGATGCTGATCGCCGCGCACGGCCTGCTGTCGGCACAGCCGCTTCTAACGTCCGAGGAGACTACAGTGCTCTTCGCGGAATCGTTCAATCGTGAGGTGCACGGGGGCGGCTTCCTTCAGTGGTTCTGCAACACCGATGCTTCCGCACATGACACGATCGAGTCGTTGCGTACCGTCCGCGCCGAGCGCACCGCTCGTCTTCTCGAGCATGCGCTCGAAGCGGCGTCCCGCACGCCATGGACGGCGGCGCAATCACCCACTGAGCGGAATCACGCGCTCCAGCCAGCTGAGTCGACTCTGCGTGCGCTCGACGATGAGTTCTTTGCGCTGGAGCGTCAGGAGGATCTGACGTCGCTGATTGCCCGGTTCCTTCGAAAGCATCGCGCGCAATGTCCGGCGCTGGATTCCGCTGAGGACGTGGGGCCGACTGAAGACCTCGATCGCGAGTGACTCCGGTTGGCTTTTGGCCCGGTTGGCAATAAGGTTCTCCTCGTGTCGATCGGTCACCAGGTGGTCCTGCTGTTCCTCTTTGCGATTCCCGTCGCATGCGTGACCTGGACGGTCACCCACGAGGACATCTTCCGCGAGCTCCGTGAGTGGCTCACCGCCCGGAGCCACACCAGCCGGAACATCG
Organism: Gemmatimonadaceae bacterium; assembly: GCA_041743365.1. Taxonomy (GTDB): domain Bacteria; phylum Gemmatimonadota; class Gemmatimonadetes; order Gemmatimonadales; family Gemmatimonadaceae; genus JANPKQ01. Next base: position 3,695 of record JBGTMW010000627.1, on the reverse strand, counting down.
TATCGCGGAAGTTTTTCTACCTCCTCACCTGCGAGTACTGCTTCAGCCACTATGTGACGATCGGGATGTTGTTCCTGACCCGGTTCACTCTGGTTTTCGAGGATTGGCGCGGCTGGGTCATCGCCGGCTTCTCGATCGTCTGGATCGCAAACATCTACATGAGTCTCTTCGGACGGCTGCGGCTCGCGATCACTTCCGAGCGGCAGGACATCGATGTGGTCGAGAAGATGGTGAATAAGGACGAGGGCGACGTGGGCGCCAGGCGCTGAGCTTCCGGCTCTTGTCGGCGTCTTGACGGCCCCACGCGCGCAATGTACTTTGTGCTACCAAGTACTTCACCAGAGCCTCGGACCGCAGGAGAAGCACCCGGATGAACGGACCCAACGACGCGCAGGTGGACGAGGACTCTCGTATGCAGCGGAACGCGTCGCGCGCATCGCGTGGACTTGGTCGCATCGACCAGCTCAACTTCTCCTGGCTGGACTTCAAGGTCGGGGTCCGCATGCTGGCCCGATATCCGGGCCTTACCCTGGTCGGTACGGTCGCCATCGCGGTCGCTATCGCGTTGGGCACGCTCTACTTCGAAGCGGTCAACAAGTGGCAGAACCCCCGGCTGCCGATTCGGGATGCCGATCGCGTGATCTCGATTCGCAACTGGGACGTGGACAGGTTCGCGGTCGAAGGAAGATTGCTGCACGAGTTCGCGATCTGGCGCGAGGAGGTCAGGACGGTCGACCACCTCGGCGCGGCGATCTCTTTTGAGCGCAACCTCGCCACGGAGGATCTGCGAGTCGAGCCGGTGCGCGGAGCGGAGATCACGGCCAGCGCATTCCGTCTACTGGGGACCGCACCGCTGCTCGGTCGTACGCTGACTGAGCAGGATGAACGACTGACGGAGCCCCCGGTGGTCGTCATCAGTCACGCGTTGTGGGAGACACGCTTCGCGAGTGATCCCGGAGTGCCGGGTCGGACGGTGAAGCTGGGCACCGCGCACGCAACGATCGTCGGAGTGATGCCGGAAGGCTTCGGCTTCCCCGTGAACCACCGCATCTGGGCGCCGCTGCGCGCGGACGGATCCGTGGTTCTGCCGCGCACGGGTCCGGCCGTATCGGTCTTCGGCCGCCTGGCACCCGGCGCGTCGATCGACGACGTGCGGGTCGAGCTGGACGTCATCGGCGCACGCATGGCGGCAAGCAATCCGGAGACGCACAGGCACCTGAGACCGAGAGTCACGACGTACGCCAAGCCGATCACCGAAGGCGGCGTAGGGCAGTTGATGAGGAACATCCTGTACGCCGTGAACATCGTTTTCCTGATGCTGCTGACCGTCCTCTGCGCCAACGTCGCCACGCTCGTGTTCGCGCGGACGGCCACACGTGGCTGGGAGATCACGGTTCGATCGGCGCTCGGCGCCAGCCGTGGCCGGATCATCACGCAGCTGTTCATCGAGGCCCTGGTGCTTGCCGGCCTTGCAACGGTGGTAGGGCTTGTCATCGCGAAAGTGGCGATGGGCTGGGCGTTGAGCATGGTTGGTGGTGACGCGGTGCCGTACTGGATCAACGACAGCCTGTCCTGGAGAACCGTGCTGTACACGGCCCTGCTCATGCTCGTCGGCGCCGCGATCATCGGCATTCTGCCGGCGCTGAGAGTCACGAGGGTCAACGTGCAGGATGCGCTTCGCAGCGAGAGTGCGACGAGCTCCAGGCTCCGGTTCGGTGGCTTCTGGACCACGGTGATCGTCGTGCAGGTCGCGATCACCGTCGCATTCATGCCGCTCGCCGCCGGTGGCGTCTTCGAATCCAACCGCTTCAACCAGAGAGCGGAGGGTATCGGTGCCGAGCGATACATGACCGCAAGCGTTGGCATGGACCGCGAGGATCACGCGCTCGATTCGGCTGCGTTCGCCGCGCGCGCGCGCCGGAGCTTCGATGAGCTGGAACAACGGCTCGGCGCAGAGCCCGGTGTCGAGGCTGTCGCCTTCGCCGACCGGCTTCCGGTGATGGATCAGTTCAAGTACCAGATCCAGGTCGATACGATGACCGGCGCTCCAGCGACCGGCATCCGTACCAGCACTCTCGTACACGTCTCCCGCGGCTTCCTCGCGGCCTTTGGCACGTCGGTGATTGCCGGTCGCGACTTCGCGCCACTCGACTTCGAGACCGGCCGCGTGCTGATCGTGAACCAATCGTTTGCGCGCCACGTGCTCGGCGACCGCAACCCGGTCGGTCAACGCATTCGAATCGTGAGCGGTGAGGTCAGCAGCGTTACCGGCGAGGAGTGGTACGAGGTCGTCGGCATGGTCAGGGATTTCGGCTGGCAGCTGCCACTGCCGCACGAGCAATCGGCGATGTATCGCCCAAGCCTGCCTACGGCGCGTGCGACCAGCCTCGCCGTGCGCGCGCGTGATCCGGACGCGTTCGCCCAGCGCCTGCGGACGATTGCCGCCGACGTCGATCCGACGATCCGGCTGACCGACGTTCAGCCGCTCGGTCGGGTGGGAGGCGGGGAGGCGCAGGCGAACTGGGCGCTCACCTCCGTTGCCTGGCTGGTCTCGTTCATCGTGTTGCTGCTCTCGGCGACGGGCATCCATTCGCTGATGGCCTTCACCGTCGCACGACGGACGCGAGAGATCGGCATTCGCGTCGCACTCGGTGCGCGTCCCGGAAAGATCGTGGCCGGCATCTTCTCTCGCGCGTTCCTGCAAATCAGCGCGGGCGTTCTCGCCGGCAGTGGTCTGGCTGCACTGATGGGCCTCGGATCAACGCGCCAGATACTGCTGCTCCTTGCCGCGGATGGGATCATGCTGGTCGTGGGACTTGCGGCATGCGCGGTACCAGTGAGACGCGCGCTGAGTATCGACCCGACGGAGGCGTTGAGGGCGGAGGGTTGATGGGCAGCCCGGCTCACGGCGGCCACAGCAGCGGAAGGAGTCCCATGACCACCAGGAACGCGACTAGTGTCAGGGGTGCACCCACCCGCACGTAGTCGCTGAAGCGATAGCCGCCCGGTCCCATCACGAGCAGCTGAGCGGGGTGCACGGGGCTCGCGAAGCTGGCTGATGCTGCGAGCGCAACGGTCATCATCAGCGTGTATGGCGATACGCCGGCTGATGCGGCGGCGCTCAGCGCTACCGGGCTTATCAACACTACGACCGCGGGTGCAGGCATTACCTGCGCGGCGAATACCGTGAGGAAGAACAGCCCGGCCATCAAGCCGCGCGGTCCCAGGTCACCGAGCGAGCCGAGCACATTCCGGGCAACCAGCGCCGCGGCGCCGCTCTGATCGAGCGCCATGCCGAGCGGCAGCATTCCGGCAATCACGAAAACGGCCTGCCAGTCGATTGCGCGGTACGCCTCGTCCATGGAGATGCAGCGAGCGAGCACCATGGCGGCGGACCCGAGCACCGCCGCGATGGAGATGGGCGCCCAGCCGAGCATGGCGACGATGAGCACTGAGGCCATGATCCCGGCGGCGACGGTTTCCTTCTCCGGTCGCGGCGCGCGGGTGGCGCTCTTGTCGAGGACGATGAAGTCGGGATCGGCTGCGAGCGCCTCGATCCGGCCGCGCGGTCCGTAGACGAGCAGCGCGTCACCGAAGCGAAGCTCGAGGTCGCGCAGCTCGGAGCGGTGCGGCTTGCCTTCGCGCCACACGGCGAGCACCGTGAGGCCGTACCTGTGGCGGAACTGCACCGCGCC
>JBGTMW010000626.1:0-4880 GCA_041743365.1 Gemmatimonadaceae bacterium | reverse complement strand
CCGCCGAGCGCGCTCACCACGAGCAAGGGCAAGCGGTCCGGAGTGCGAGGACGCAGCGTTACTGCTGCGGCAGCCGCGTTCGGCGACGACGGGGCGCTCGAGTCCGGCAGCAGATATGCTCCGCTGCCCGACGGCCATGCGCCGTTCGCCGGACGATGAATCGCGAGCGAAGGATGTGCGAGCGCCGCGGGGCCGTCGTGCTGCGGGTGGCGAAAATGAACGGTGATCTCGCGCTCACCGATCACGGTGATGCCCTCGAGAATCTGACCGCCCACACTCGTCCATCCGGAGTCCGGCTCTCGATCGCGCCATGCGGCCGCGACGTCGCGTGCCGTGACGATGGCGCCGTCGCTGAATCGTGCGCCGTCTCGCAGCGTCAACCTCCACTGTCTGCCCCCGCTGTCGGCCGTCCACGACTCGGCCAGGCCGGGGATGATCAGGCCGTCACAGCGAACGCGAACGAGGGTCTCATAGACCTGCGCGAACACGAAGCGCTCGGCCTCGTTCCGGGGGCGGGGCGCATTGGTGCGATCGATGTCTCCTTCGACAGCGATGACTACGCTGTCGTTCGTCGCGCCCCGCGCCCCCTCGATTAGGCACGGATCGGCGGCGGGCGCGGCCTCGCGCACGAGGGCGACGCCCGGCCTGCACGCGCTCAGTGCAACCGCGAGAGGGAGAATCCACGCCCTGAGCATCACCAGGCCACGGCGTACGCCTCGCGTCGCGCATCGGCACCCGTGATCCGTGCCTTCGAGACGGGATGCACGAGGATCATCTGGGCGCCGCCGAACTCCGAACCGGGCTCCCGAACGTTCACCGTGTAGCCGCGGGCGCGCAGACCGGCGAGCACCGAATCGGCGGAGCCGGGCTCAATGGAAAGCCGCCCGTTCTGGTCCGCCCGGAAGCGCGGAGCCTCCACTGCGCGCTGAGGGGTCATGCCGAAGAGCATGACGTTGTTGAGCATCTGGACGATGGTCTGGGGCTGGCCATCGCCCCCCGGCGAGCCAAGGGCCATGTAGAGTGAACCGTCGGCGTTCAGTACCATGGCGGGGCTCAGCGTGTGGAAAGGCCGCTTTCGCGGGGCGACGATGTTGGGATGGGTCGGATCGAGGGAGAAGAGGGCGCCGCGATTGTGCAGGGTGATCCCCGTGCCCGGTACCATGCGTCCGCTCCCGAACGACGCAAAGAGGCTTTGAATGTACGAAACGGCGTTGCCGTCCTTGTCCACGACGCACAGGTAGATCGTATCGCCGTTTCCGTCGGGAGTGGGACGCTCGGGCGCCCGCGCCGCCGCGCGCGGGTTTCGGCGCACCGAGTCGGCGAGGAGCCTGGCATGCGCAGGCGAGAGCAGGCGGTCGATGGGGATGCTCGAGAACGCGGGGTCGGCGATGTAGCGGTCGCGGTCTTCGTACACGAGCGAGCTCAGGCCGACCAGCGTGTGAAGATAGCTTTCCGTGTTGTGCCCGAAGGATGCCAGGTCGAAGTTGCCGCTCGACGCCAGCAGCTCGAGCAGCGTGAGTCCCTGGGTGTTCGGCGGGAACGCGAGGACCCGGAAATTTCGGTAGGTAGTAGAGATCGGTTCGTCCCACGTCGAGCGGTGCGACGCCATGTCCTCCGCGGTGATCAAGCCGCCTTCCTGATCCAGGAAGGCGACGATGCGCTTCGCGAGGTCGCCGCGATACAGGGCGTCGGGTCCATCCTTCGCGATGGCGCGTAGCGTTGCCGCGAGCTCCGGCTGCCTGAGCAGAGTGCCAACTTCCGGTGGCTTGCCGCCGGGCATGAAAAGGCGCGCGAGCTCCGGATCCCGGGATACCTTGCGCGACTCTTCGGCGAAGTCGGCCGCAAGACGCTCTGAGACCGGGAATCCCTCGGAGGCATAACGGATGGCGGGGACGAGTGCCTGGGCGAGGGATATGGTCCCGAAGCGCTGGAGCGCGTCGCTCCACGCTGCCACGGCGCCCGGGACGGATACGGAGAGAGGCCCGGTCGAGGGCACCGACGTCAGCTTGCGTTCGCTGAAGAGCGCAGGCGTCGCCCGGCTCCCGGCGCGGCCGCTGCCGTTCAGCGCATGGTTCTTCCGATCGCGCGCGTCGTGCATCAGCATGAATGCGTCGCCGCCGACGCCATTCATGTGCGGGCGCACCACAGCCAGCACGGCCGCCATCGTGATGGCCGCATCGACCGCGTTGCCGCCCCGGCGGAGAACGTCGGCACCCGCCGCGGATGCGAGGGGGTGATCCGAGACGACGGCAGCCTCGGTCCCCGCAACGTTGGGACGGTTCTGCGCCTGAAGAGCCAGCGTCGGGGCAGCGGCGAGGTAGAGGAGAACGGGCGCGAGCGACGACAGCCGGGCCATGCGTGCCTCCGTGGGATGCAGCATTGATGAGCGGATTGGCCTTAAGTTGCAGCCTCCTGACACTGTACCCCGACAATAGCCCGTAGAGCCGGGGCAGGCAAACTGCTCGCACTCCCAGCCCAGGCATGTCCACCACGACCTCGCTCGACCTCGATCACGCAACAATGCGACGACTCGGCCACCGCGTTGCCGACATCGTCGCTGATCACCTCTCCACCCTTCGAAGCCAGCACGTGCTCACGGTGCTGGGGCGGCGGGAGATAGACGCACTCCTCCTCCAGGCACCTCCGCGCACCGGGATCGAATTCGAGCAGCTCGTCACCACTCTCCAGAGGAGTGTTCTGGCGTATCATGCGCGCGAGCCGCACCCGGGCTTCATGGCCTACGTTCCGAGCTGTCCGACATTTCCCGCCGTTCTCGGTGACTGGCTCGCCGCCGGCTTCAACTTCTTCGCCGGGGTGTGGCCGGTGGCGTCGGGGCCCAACGGGGTCGAGCTCGCGGTGCTGGAGTGGTTCCGGGGGTGGATCGAAATGCCGCAGGGCACTGGGGGGCTGCTCACATCGGGCGGCTCCGGCGCGAACCTGACGGCCCTCGTCGCCGCGCGGCACGCCGCGGTGGGGGATGATGGGTCGCGGCTTGCCAGGCTGACGATGTACACCTCGGACCAGGCGCACTCCTCGGTGCGACGTGCAGGGTGGATCGCCGGAATACCGCGCGAGCAGATCCGGTCCGTACCCACGGATGCGCAGCTCCGCCTGCGCCCGGATCTGCTCACGGAGATGCTCCGAGCGGATCGCGAATCGGGCCTCATCCCTTTTCTCGTGGTCGCCAGCGGAGGGACGACGAACACGGGGGCGATCGATCCACTGCACGATCTCGCGGATCTCTGTGAGCGCGAGGCGCTCTGGCTTCACGTGGATGCCGCGTACGGCGGCTTCGCGGCCCTCACGAAGCGGGGGGCGTCGGCGCTGGCGGGGCTCGGTCGTGCAGACAGCGTCACGCTCGATCCGCACAAGTGGCTGTTCGTTCCCTTCGAGTGCGGCTGCCTGCTGTTGCGCGAGCCACGCCGGCTCACGGATGTATTCCGGATCTACCCGGAGTACCTCAGGGATGCGGAGTCGGCAGGGGAGGAGATCAATTTCGCCGACTACGGCGAGCAGCTGACGCGATACACCCGTGCGCTCAAGGTATGGCTGTCGGTCAACTACTTCGGCACTGATTCGATTGCCGCGGCGATCGATGGCGGGATGGACCTTGCGGCGTACGCCGAGGAGCTGGTGAGGGCGTCGCCATCGCTGGAGGTTCTCTCCCCGGCACGCCTCGGGATCTGCTGCTTTCGCGTACACCCTCCGGGAATGGACGACCCCGCCGAGCTGGATGCCCTGAACGAGCGCGTGCTGGCCGAGATCAACGCGGCGGGCCGGTACTTCATCTCTTCCACGCGGCTGCGCGGAGCGTATTCGCTGCGGGTCTGTGTGCTTGGCTTCCGGACGTCGCGGGACGACATCGCCGGCCTCATCGGAGATGTCGCCAACGCGGCGTCGCTGCGAACGACGATGACCCACGACGACAGGGCCTGACCCGCTCACACCATCGACCATGTGGCTGCTTCCAGCGCTTTCCATCGTTTCGACCGTGGCCACCCGGGTGTACTACCGCTTCTCGGTTGCCGGGGGCGAGGTTCCGCGCACCGGGCCTCTGCTGCTGGTGGCGAACCATCCGAACTCGCTGCTCGATCCTGCGATGGTAGCTACAGCCGCGCGACGCCCCGTTCGATTCCTCGCGAAATCCAGCCTCTTCACGCATCCGGCGGTCGGCTGGCTGGTGCGCGGGGCAGGAGCGATCCCGGTCTACCGACAACAGGACGACCCCACCCAGATGCGGCGGAACCTGGAGATGTTCGGTGCCGTTCACGCCGCGCTCGCGTCGGGTGCTGCGGTCGGGATCTTTCCCGAGGGCATAAGCCACAGCTTTCCGGCAATCGCTCCAGTCAAGACAGGAGCCGCTCGAATCGCCCTCGGCGGTGCCGGGCCCATCGGTTCGTCGTTTCCGATAGTTCCCATCGGACTCGTCGTGCGGGACAAGGGGACCTTTCGCTCGGAAGCCCTGGCGATAGTCGGCACCCCGGTCGCGTGGGATGACCTCGCCCTCTCGGACGCGGAAGGCGCGGGGTCGGTTCGCGAGCTCACCGAGCGCATCGATGCGGCGCTACGGGAAGTGACGGTGAACCTGGAGCAGTGGGAGGACGCGCCGCTCATCGAATGCGCCGAGGCCGTTCACGCCGTGGAGCTCGGCGTCGAGCGGGATCATCTCACGCGGCATGAGCGTGTGCGTGACACGGCCCGAATCCTCGCGGTGCTCCGGCATTCGGGAGACGCGGGATGGGAGCAGCTCGCCAGCGAGGTTCGAGCGCACCAGCGGGCCCTCGAAAGGCTCGGACTTCGTCCGGCCGATCTTCGCGAGGAGCCGCGCGCGAGATCGGCGCTGTCATGGGCGCTGCTGCGCGTTCCCCTGTTGGCGGCCG
>JBGTMW010000625.1:0-4224 GCA_041743365.1 Gemmatimonadaceae bacterium | reverse complement strand
CGTATTTTTCCAGGATCAGATCGACTCGCTGCGCACGGAGCTTGTCCGACAGGACAGCCTGATCCGGACGCTGGCGAATCTTCAGGGGATGCCTCTTCCACCAAGGCCAGCGGGGCCGATCCTTCCATAGCCGCGTGGCAGACAATGTGCACGCGGCCGGAGTGCTCGACGCTGCACCGTATCGGATCATTCCCGAGGAGGATTCATGGTCATCGAAATCGAGTTCTGCACTGTTTGAAACTACGAGCCACGGGCCGCCAGTCTGGCGGCCGCGATTCGCGAAAAACATCCACAGGCAACCGTCGCCATGAAGCCGTCGAGCGGTGGTCGCTTCGAGGTCACGCGCGACGGAGTTCCGATCTTCCAGAAGTCGAAGGTCGGGCGCCACGCCCAACCCGGCGAGGTTCTGCAACTTCTCGGCGAGGCTCCACCATCGCGATGATTCCTGCCGCAATGAGCGGGCGGCGCTCGAAGCGCCCTGTCAGTCCGGGGTGGGAATCGCCCGGTCAGTCCGGGGTGGGAATCGCCCGGTCGTCCGCGTGCTCGACCGCCGTTTCGTTTCTCGCACGTACACTTGTCCGGCGGTTCGCCGGTAGGAGCCTGTAACCGACTTCATGCGCATTGCGATCTCGACCGGCGGCGGCGATGCCCCCGGCCTCAACGCGGTTATCCGCGCGGCTGTACTATCGGCAATCAATCGCGGCTGGGAGGTTCTCGGCATCAAGCGCGGATTCGCCGGGCTGATGGGAGAAGACCAGGTCATTCCGCTGACGAAGGACTCCGTTCGAGGCATCGGCCACCTCGGAGGTACCATTCTCCGCACCACGAACCGCGGCAACCCGTTCGCCTACCCGATCCAACAGGCCGACGGAAGCTGGACGGAGATCGACAGGTCCGATGAGCTCATAGGCAACGCGAGAAGCCTCGGCATCGATGCCCTGATATCGATCGGGGGCGATGGCTCTCTGCTCATCGCGCAGCAGTTGTGTGACAAGGGCATGCAGATCGTCGGGGTGCCCAAGACCATCGACAACGATGTCAGCGGCACCATAACGACCTTCGGCTTCGACACCGCGGTCAACACGGCGATAGACGCGATCGACAAGCTTCACACCACCGCCGAGAGTCATTCCCGGGTGATCGTGATGGAGGTGATGGGCCGCCATGCGGGGTTCATCGCCCTTCACAGTGGCCTCGCGGGAAGCGCCGACGTCATTCTCCTGCCGGAGATTCCCTACGACATCGACAAGGTCTGCGAGAAGGTGATGGCGCGTCATCGCGCCGGGCGTGAGTTCTCGATCGTGGTTTGCGCCGAGGGAGCGTTTCCGCGAGGGGGAGAGGTTGGCACCATGGGTGAATCGCTGCCCGGCCAGGCCAAGCGGGTCGGGGGGATCTGCGACTCGATCGCGCGTCAGATCCAGGAGCGCACCGGGAAGGAGAGCAGATCGCTCGTGCTTGGCCACCTTCAGCGCGGAGGAACGCCAACGGGATACGACAGGCTGCTCGCAGCGAGGTTCGGTGGCGCGGCGGTGCGTGCCGTGGCCGAGGAAAAGTGGGCTCACATGGTTGCGCTCCAGTCACCGCATATTGTATACGTGCCTCTCCTGGATGCCTTGAGGGAGCCAAAACGGGTCGAAGTCCTTCACGATACGGTTCAGACCGCTCGCTCCACGGGGATCTCATTCGGGGATTGAGCGGTATCACTGTCCTCAGGGAGGGTCGATATTCCCCCCGCCCGGACGGATCCGTCCCACGGGGTGGACGGTCCTTCACAAGGTGCCGCGACCTCCTGCATATATTGTTGTGCAGCAAGGACTTAGCGCCATGGATATCCGGTCGGTTGCTGGCACTGCCCATGCAATGTGAGGGTCGTCACCGCTGTTGTTGACTACTTCTCGGGAGAACTGATGCGCCTTGCCTTTTCGCTGGCTTTTGCCGGGGCCGTCCTCACCGCCATGCCAATGGCGGTGGAGGGTCAGGCACGTCCGGCTGACAGCGTGCCGGCGGGCCACCGGCCCCCGGCCGGGATGTGCCGGATCTGGCTCCCGAACGTGCCCGCCAGCAAGCAGGCGGCCCCCACCGACTGCCCGACGGCCGTGAGAAACCGGCCTGCGAACGCAGAGGTCATCTTCGGGGATCCACTCCCTGCGAAGACGGGCAATCGCGGAAAGACTCCGATCGGAGTTCCACTGCCCCACTCGCCGACGCAGAAGACGGAGCCGCCCAAAAAGAAGGCTCCGCCTCCACCGCTTCCGCTTCCGCCGCCCGACACGCCGGGCCGATCACGGTAAGGCCGACGCCGCCCTGGGACTCGAGGGGCGGCGTTCTCTTTGCAACGTCCTCCGCCATGCTACGATCCGTTCAGGACCGCTACCTCCCGCCCGACCGTGAAGCGTTCATCGCGGGAGAGCCGCCGACCGGTCGAATAATCGTCATCGCGCCAACGCGTGCGGCGTGCGAGACGATCGAGCTCGCGCTGGGCCTCCACCTCGAGACGTTCCTGGAGCAGCATCACGGCGCGGAGATTCGTGCGCTGGCCGGTGCAGGGAAGGGTTTCGGGATCGTTGCCGGCACCGGTACAGGAAAGACTCTCGCCATCCGGCCGATCGCCGAAACGATACTTGGTGCGCCACTGAAGGTCGGCGTCGTCAATCGCGAGCGCGAAGCGACACCCGAGACGCCGTCGTGGAACGTCATCATCGTAACCACGGGCATCGCTCGCCGCTGGTTCCAGGACGGCGACATCCTCCGTACGGACACGCTCATCGTGGACGAGATTCACCAGACGTCGGCCGAGCTCGAGCTGTGTCTCGCGCTCGGCAAGCGCGTGGGATGCCGCTTCATCTGGCTCTCGGCGACGGTGGACCCGACTTTCTACTCACGCTACCTGAGCTCCGCGGATGTCATCGAGAGCTTCTCCTTCGATCCGGCGCGTGCGGCGGACGTGAAGGTGATCCGCTCGAAGCCGCTCGAGTTTCTCGGTGACCGCTTTCTCCAGCAGGTCATCCGCGAGCGACGAGGAGTGGGCATCTTCCTACCGACCAGGGCGGGTGTGGAGCAGGCGGCGGAGCAGGTGGGATCGCGATTCCCGCGCATCAACGTCGCGTTCTATCACGGAGGGGAGCCCATACGCATTCTGCGTCCCTTTCTCGAGGGGGGCCAGAAGAAGCCATACCTTCTCGCGATGACCGCCGCCGGCCAGAGCGCGCTCAACGTGCGGGGACTCGACACCGTCGTCATCGACGATACGAGGTTCACGAACATCATCGAGCGCGGAAAGAACGTGCTCACTCGCCTGCATCTCGGGGCCAACGAGATCCTTCAGATGGCGGGGCGGGTCCACGGACGCGTGGAGGGCGGGCGCGTTTTCATCCTCTCGGACCGCGACATCGACTTCGCATCGCTGCGTCCCACGGAGCCCGAATTCCAGCTCGCCGGCGACTCGGAGCGAGTGGCGATCACCTGCGCCGACCTCGGCGTTCGCGCCGATGAGCTGGAGCTCCCGGTTCCCCTGGACCGCGCATCGTATCGTGCCGCGCTCGCGCTCCTGGAGCGCCGCGGCATAATCGAGAACGGCCGACTCTCGCGATACGGCAAGGCGGTGGAGGCCATGCCGGTGGACAGGCCCTGGGCGGAGCTGCTCGTGCATGCGGACGATGCGCTGGTTCCCTTCGTGGCGGTGATGAGCGCGGTGGAGTCGCTGCACCGCATGACGCGGGACGAGCGCCACATCGATGACATGGTGGTCGCGGGGAGCGACCATCTCACGGCATACAACCTCTATGCAGAGGCGTTCACCGAATCAGGCTACATCGGCGAGGTATTTGGTCTGCCGCGCCATCTCTTCGACGAGAGCGTCGAGGAGTGGGCCGAGCGACGCGGCGTGCTCGTGAAGGCGATCGAGGACGCGGCCCTCGGCATGGCGAGCGTGTACAGGGCGGTGGGACTCCCCCTGCCCACGCGGATGTCGATCGCGACGGACGAGACGCGGCGTGCGTTCGCCGGCCTGCTCGCCGAGGTGATGCCCTTCGACATCGTCATAGACGAGCAGACGTCGACCGGTGAAGAGGCGCGCGTGTCGAAGACGAGCGTCTGCGGGAGCTGGGGCGCAATCGCGGGTGAGCTTCGTTACTTCGCCGATCGGTTCGGCATCCCTCGCGCATCGATCGAGGGGACGCAGATTCCGATGGACCTGATCAAGCGCCACGCGACCCGCGGCGAGCC
>JBGTMW010000624.1:0-5031 GCA_041743365.1 Gemmatimonadaceae bacterium | reverse complement strand
CCCCCCCCCCCCCCCCCGCTGCTTTTCCGGGTACTGCGGACGGGTGTACTGCGTACGCTGCGGGCACTGCGTACTGCGCACGCACTGCGCATCGAGTACTGCGGACCAACGGCTGCGTACGTGGTACCGGAACTGCGGGGGGTTGCAGCCGCGAGAACTCGTATGGGCGGGTGCCCTCCTACGGCTCCAGCTGGTTCCGGCACCGAATGGGCGTGGTCTCGGTTCATGCCATGCGTCGCCGGAACTGCGGTCGAACAGGCCGATGAGGACAAGCTGCCGTACTTGCGACACGCGGGAAGCAGGGTTGCCCGTGTCCGCCACCGAGGCTTTTCCCCGTGGGTCGATGAGAACGCCGAGGGCGGCTCGTTCGACATATTCCGAACCGGTACGCCGGCGAGGGGACAGGAAACCTCTTTAGCCGACTTCTACAATCTACGCGCGGGCGGCGGAGGTCGAGGCGGCGTGATCGGCCCGCGGCTCCGGGGAGGTGAGCTCCGTGATTGGCGCAATCATCGGCGACATCGTTGGCTCCGTCTACGAGCATGGCGGGTTCAAGACGACGGAGTTCCCCCTTTTTCAGCCTCAGAGCCGCTTCACCGACGACAGCGTGCTCACCGTCGCGACGGCGCACGCCATCCTCTCCGGTGAGCCGTATGCATCGGCGTATCGGAATTGGGGACGCCGTTACCCGAATGCGGGCTACGGCGGGACGTTCCGTGGCTGGCTTCAGCATGACGACGCCGGACCGTACAACAGCTGGGGCAACGGCTCGGCGATGCGGGTCAGCCCCGTGGCCTTCGCCTTCGACACCGCAGAACGGGTGCTCCAGGAGGCGGAACGCAGCGCTGCTGTCACCCACGACCATCCCGAAGGAATCAAGGGCGCGCAGGCCGCCGCCCTTGCCGTGTTCCGTGCGCGCAGCGGCACGAGCAGGGGCGAGATCCGCGAGGAGATCTCGACGCGGTTCGGCTACGACCTCACGCGCACGATCGACGAGATCCGACCCGACTACCGGTTCGACGTCTCCTGTCAGGGGTCGGTGCCCGAGGCGCTGATCGCGTTCCTCGACACGTCCAGCCTCGAGGAAGCGATCCGCGCGGCGATCTCCCTCGGCGGGGATGCCGACACCCAGGCCGCGATCGCGGGCGCAGCCGCGGCCGCGTTCGACGGCCGCGTGCCGGACGACATGGATCGTGAAGCGCGAGCACGGCTGCCCTTCGACATGCTCGACGTGCTCGAGCGATTCGAGGAGAAATATCTCTAGGCCGGTGCTTCTCCGGTTCTCGCACCTCGCAGTGCAGCGCGCAGCATGATGTACTCACCCACGTTCTCCGTCGTGAGCACGCCGAGCAGCTGACCCCCGCGCACGACGGGCATGGCATGACACGCGCATGCCCGCAGGCGACCGAGTGCCTCCTCGACCGGCTCGTCGGGCGACGCGACCTTGAAGTCCCGGCCCATGACCATGGAGACGGGGGTCTCCGCGCCGCCCTGGGTGAGCCCCCTGACGAGGTCCTGCCGCGTCAGGACGCCAACGACGTTCCCGTTCTCGACGACCGGGAAATCCTGCTGGAAGCCGGCCACGGTGAGTTCCATCGCGCGCGCCAGACGGTCCGTCGGTGCAAGGGTACGCACGTCGGTGATCATCACGCTCGATAACGGAACATCCTCGAGCATCGCGGACGTCTGCACCGCCGCGGCCTCGGCTGCCGCCCCCAGCCACACGAAGAGCGCGATGACGACGAGAAAGGGATTGCCGACCACGAACAACCCGAGAAGGCCGAACACCAGCGCGAAGAAGCGGCCGACGCGCGCCGCCGACGCGGTAGCTTTCGCGTAGTTGCCGGTGCGCAGCGCGAGCAGCGCACGGAGCACGCGCCCGCCGTCCATTGGGAACGCGGGGATCAGGTTGAACAGTGCCAGCCAGATATTGATCACCAACAGGCGTCCGAGAAAGGCGCGGCTCATGAAGGAGTCGTCGAGAGCCACGGCATCCACGGAAGGCGCTCCGCCGGGCGTCAGGGCGAGCGCGACCCAGAGCAGGGCGGCGAGGACGACATTGACCGCCGGCCCGGCAAGCGCAATGAGCAGCTCCTGCCGCGGCTCGCGAGGCATGCGCTCGAGGCGCGCAACGCCGCCGATCGGGAGCAGCGTGATGTCACGGGTCGCGATGCCGAAGTGCCGGGCGGTGAGCGCGTGGCCGAGCTCGTGAAGCACCACGATCGCGAAGATGGCGACGATGAACCCTATCGCCGCGACCACGGCGGCCAGCGTGCCCTGTCTCTGATATGCGCCGATCCCCACCCACGCGAGGAGCAGCAGGAAGGTGGCGTGGACGTAGACGCCGATGCCAGCAAGCCGCCCTATGGGCCAGGACCATCTCATAGGCACTCCTCGGTGATTCGATGCAGCCATGATGAGGCCGGTTGCCAGCGCCAGCCTCGGCGAGCAGGTGGTGGTGCGCCTTCATGGTGCACGGAGCGTGCGCGACATGTACGCGCCGGCCTTCCTTCAGGTTCCCTTCCAGCATCTCGCGCGCGGATACTCGAAGTGCGTGGTGACGTCATGGAGGCGGTCATGGACACGCAGCGAGCGTCGTCACAGCCTCTCGATACTGGCGCCTCGATCGGCTGCGCACAGGTAGATCAAGGGCCGGAGGCTGGTGGCGCGCTCGTACAGGCGCGCGACTTCGGCGGCGAACACCCCGGCTGCGTCGCCATCGACGATGGCTATGGCGCAGCCACCGAATCCGGCGCCCGTGATGCGCGCCCCATGACAGCCGGGGAGTGCGGCGGCGATTTCCACCATGATATCGAGCTCGTCGCGTGACACCTCGAAGTCGTCGCGCAGGCTCGCATGGCTCTCGTTCATGAGGCGACCGACGG
Organism: Gemmatimonadaceae bacterium; assembly: GCA_041743365.1. Lineage (GTDB taxonomy): Bacteria > Gemmatimonadota > Gemmatimonadetes > Gemmatimonadales > Gemmatimonadaceae > JANPKQ01. The sequence continues at coordinate 2,146 of JBGTMW010000624.1, read as the reverse complement.
CATGCACGTCGCAGGCGACGAGTGCATCGGCCGCAGCGAGCACCCGGGCGTTCTCGGTGATGACGTGGCGGGCGCGGCGGCGCATCACGGAGTCGAGATTTTCCGCGCGCTTCTCGAATGTCCCGAGATCGACATCGCGCAGCTTCTTCACACCGAGTGCCGTTGCGGCGGCGTCGCACTGACTGCGCCTTTCGTTGTACGCCGTCCCCGTCAGGCCGCGTCGCGTCGCGGTGTCGAGAACCACAACCGCCATATCCGTCGGCAGCCGAACGGCCCGCGCTGCGAGCGATCGACAATCAATGAGCGTCGCGTGCCCGGCCTCGCCTGTCGCGGAGATCAACTGGTCCATGATGCCGCAGCTCACACCGACCCACTCGTTCTCGGCGCGCTGCGCGAGCAGCGCCATCTCCGAGGGCTCCCATGAGAAGCTGCCGGACGCGGCGAACGCGCGTGCTGCCGCGACCTCGAGCGCAGCACTGCTGCTCAGTCCCGCGCCTATCGGTACATCGCTCGTGACGACGCCGTCCCAGCCTCGGACGGTGCGACCCGACTGCCGCAGCGCCCACGCGATCCCGCGGATGTATTCCCCCCAACCCTCTCCCCGCGTGTCGTCGGCCAGATCGAGCTCGAGCGTCTCGCCGAAATCCGGAGAGTGCACCGATACGTGTTCGTCCGGGCGCGGTCGGAGGGCAATCCAGACCGCGCGATCGATCGCCATGGGCAGCACGAACCCGTCGTTGTAGTCGGTGTGGTCGCCAATGAGGTTGACCCGTCCGGGGGCACGCGCGACGAACGCGGGAGGTGCCCCGAATCGCGTTGCGAACTCACGCGTCGCCCTCTCTCGCATCTCCCCGCCACGGGTCGGCGCTGCGCGCTCAGACATTGCGTGGAGTCATCGACGAGTGGCGGCGCCATGAACCGGTGGCAGACGTTCGGACCTCCGCGGAGCGCGCCCCGCACCGGTTCGGATACGCGGGCGGCTTCAGGCCAGGGCTCCCTTCGAGGGATCGCATACTATAACTTCGGCGCGCTTGTCGAGAAGAACCCCCGGCCTGACGTCACGGAACTCGCGATCATGCTCGATGCCGGCACGGACCGGATCACCCTGGTGGGGTTGGCCGCCGGCGCAGGCAGCCGCTTCGGCGGCCCGAAGCAGCTGGAGCCGCTCGGCCCCGATGGCGAAACCATGCTCGATTTCGCGATTCACGATGCGCTGAACGCGGGATTCGATGCCGTCGTGCTCATCGTGCGTGAAGAGATGAGCGATGCCTTCGAGAACGGCGTCGTCGCGCGGTGGCATGAGCGCGTGCCCGTCTCCCTGGCGTTTCAGCATGTGCCCGACGATCGGAAGCCATGGGGCACGGTCGACGCCGTGTTCTCGGCCGCGGACCGGATCACCGGGCCATTCGCCGTGGTCAACGCGGACGACTACTACGGGGCCGGCGCCTACAGGGAATTGCACGCATTTCTGCGTCGCGCATCGCTGGCCGCCACGGAGTACGCAGTGGTCGGGTTTCCGCTGACCGAAACGCTCGCCGAGTCGGGGGGCGTGACACGCGGGTTGATGCGAGTCGCGCCGCACGGGTGGCTCGAGAGCATCGAGGAGATATTCGAGGTCGAGCGGCGGGGTGACCTCATCGTGGCGCGGGACGCAGCGGGGGTGGGGGGCGAGATCGATGACGGTGCCCTCGTCTCGCTGAACATGTGGGGGTTTACGCCTGCGATTTTCCCACAGCTGGCGCGTGGCCTTGTGGACTTTCGCTATGCACATCGGGCAGACCTCAGCGCCGAGCTGCCGCTGCCGACGTTGGTGGGACAGCTCGTTCTGAAACGCGAGGCGCGCGTGCGCGTGCTGCGCGGCGAAGGGCCATGGTGTGGGGTGACGCACCCGGCGGACCGCCCGCCGGTGTGGAGATTCCTCGGCGGGCTGATCGAGCGGGGCGACTACCCGAGCCCCTTGTGGGCGGCGAGGAAGCACCCGACGGAGTGACACTCGCGGCAGGGGCGTTCGTCACGCCCGACGACGTGGCCGGCACGTTCGTATCTTCCAAATCGTCCCGGCACGCGGCGTGGATCGCGGAGTCAATCCGTCGACTGACCAGTAAGTCGGACGTCCGGGGGTTGAGACGAGAAGGCCCGCCGGGGG
>JBGTMW010000623.1:0-4951 GCA_041743365.1 Gemmatimonadaceae bacterium | reverse complement strand
AAGGCGGCCATCTGATAGTCGGGAACGTGCCCGGAAGCATACGCGAGGATGAGTGCGCGCCATTCACCCGGCTCCAGCCTGCCTCCGTCGCGCTTCCGCTCTATCAGGCGATGGGCGAGCATTCCGGCATCTCCGGGGTATATCGTGGCAACCCACCGTCGCAATCGATCCTCGGACCAGGACACGCACAGGAAGGACGCGAATGGCCGCACGCATCGTCATGGCAGCACTCGCACTGCTCATCGCCCCTCCGGTCGCCGCGCAGAGCCTGGCCTATCACATCGCTGCCGGCGACAGGGCGCACGCGGCGCTCGATGCCACCGCCGCGCTGGATCACTACGAGCGGGCGCTCGCCATCGCCCCCCGCGACTACGAGGCGCTGTGGAAGGCTTCGCGCGACGCAGTCGATCTGGGCGAGGCAGCTACCGACAGGTCCGGCCGTGCGGAGTACTACCGCCGCGGTGAGGCGTACGCGCGACGGGCTGTGGCCGTGAACCCGCGTGATGCCGAAGCACATTTTCACCTGGCGCGGGCCGTCGGCGTGGCGGCGCTGGAGCTGGGCGTTCGGGATCGGGTGAAGTACGCGGGCGAAGTCCGCTCGGAGGCGCTGCGCGCTCTGGAGCTGGATCCGAAGCACCCGGGCGCCCTGCACGTCATGGGGATGTGGAACGCGGAGGTCATGCGACTGAACGGGTTCGAGCGGGGATTCGCCAGGGCCTTTCTGGGCGGCGGGGTCTTCGGATCGGCGAGCTGGGCGGACGCAATCAGGTACATGGAGGAAGCGGTGGCGGTGGACCCTGAACGCCTCACCCACCACCTGGACCTCGCACGGATCTACCGCGATCGCGGCCAGAACGCAAAGGCGCGTGAGCACTATCACGCGGTGCTCCGGCTCCGGCCCACGGAATTGAACGACGCGGAGTATCAGCGTCTCGCGAGGCTGGAGCTGGCTGGAATCCGGTGATCAGGGCGGTGTCGGTCACGCGCGGGATGCCCCACCGCACCCGGGCTGGCGGAGTGCCGACCCCCGCCGCCCATGCCTCGCTGCGGTTCAGAGCCCGACGCGCCGGCGCCCCTCGTCGAGCAGATCCGTGGCCGCCCATCCACCCCGGGTCACCTTTCGGCTGATTCCACGACGTCCTCTCCGGGCCGCCCATTCGAGTTCGTCACGCAGGTCGTCCCACGCATCGCGGGCCTCTTCGGCCATCGTGCGTGCACGGCGCCCGATCCCGGCTCGCGCCTCCTCGCCGCTCTGCGGCGCGAATAGCAGCGTCGTGCCGCTTCCGAGCAGCGCTCCCAGCGCCACTCCCAGCCCGAAGACTCCGAGCCTTCCCCAGTCGACCGGATCTTCGTAGGAGCGGCCCAGGGGCTCGGTCAGTTCCTCGTCATGGTGGACGTCAGGACTGGGAACGCGCGTCATACCCGGTCGATTGGCGCCGACACCGGGCCTGGAAAGGGAAGAAACATAGGGCATGATAGATCACTCCATGGTAAGAAACTTGCGAAGCTGGTGGCCTTTGTTGGTCCGCGTCCGTGACTCCAAGCGACGTGGCGGAACGCTCTGACGCATGAGTCGAACCATCGGGCTCGTGGCAAGGCAGCTCCGCTCGCATCCACGCAGCGACGCCGTCGCTGCTCCCGAAAACGAGCTCGCAGTCAGAGGAAATGCATGAAGCCCAACGGCAAGACGGTCCTCCTCGTCGAGGACAACGAGGACAACCGCATCGTTTATTCCACCATCCTCCGGCATTTCGGCTACCGGGTGATGGAGGCACTCAATGGCGAGGAGGGGATCGCCAAGGCGCGCTCGGAGAAGCCGGACCTCATCCTGATGGACATATCCATCCCGATCATCGATGGGTGGGAGGCGACGCAGGTACTGAAGCAGGACCCGGCCACGCACGAGATTCCGATCATCGCACTCACGGCGCACGCGCTCGCGTCCGATCGCGAAAAGGCGATGGAGGTTGGCTGCGACGGATATCTCGCCAAGCCGTGCGAGCCTCGCGCAGTGGTGGCCGAGGTGGAGCGCTTTCTGGGGAAGAGTGATGGAACGTGAAGGCAACGCCAGGATCCTGATCGTCGACGACCACGAGGACAACGTCGAGCTGCTGCGCGCCCGTCTCGAGGCGTGGGGGTATCGCACGGTCTGCGCGATGGACGGTGCCTCGGCCCTGCGGGCCGTGTACGAGGCGCCGCCCGACCTGATCCTCCTCGACGTCATGATGCCCGAGATCGACGGCATCGAGGTGGCCCGCCGGATCAAGGCCGACAGCTCCCTGCCCTTCATCCCGATAATCATGCAGACCGCGCTCGACTCGATCGAGCACAAGGTCGAAGGGCTCGACGCCGGCGCCGACGACTACATCACGAAGCCGATCCACTTCTCCGAGCTCCAGGCCAGGGTCCGCTCGCTGCTGCGCATCAAGGCACTCCAGGAAAAGGTGGCCAACCGGGAGCGCGAGCTTTCGGAGATGAACGACCGGCTGCTGCTCATCTCGCGGACCGATGGCCTGACGGGACTGGCTAACCGCCGCCACCTCGAGGAGCGGCTTCACGAGATGTGGGAGCACGCCGCCCGGCTCAATGAGCCTCTCGCCGCGGTCATGTGCGACATCGACAAGTTCAAGAGTGTCAACGACACCTACGGGCATCAGGCGGGAGATGCAATCCTCAAGCAGTTCGCGGATGTTCTCTCGCATGAGGCGCGGGAGATCGATCGGGTGGGCCGGTATGGGGGCGAGGAGTTCATGATCCTGCTCCCCGGGACGGTGCTCGACGCGGCGGTGACCTTTGCCGAGCGGGTGCGCACTTCCGTCGAAGCACGTACATTCACCTTCGACGGTGGCTCTGTACTCCGGACGGTCAGCTGCGGAGTTTCTGCCTGGCCGCACCCTCGCGTCGCCTCCAGCGAGGGACTGATCAAGGCCGCCGACGAAGCACTGTACGTCGCAAAGGAAAGCGGGCGCAACCGGGTGGTTCGATTCGACAGCCGCGAGTTCAACGAGCACATCAATCCCGATGATGAACCAGAGGGAGACCCCGCCGTCGCCGTCCCAGCTCCAAAGCCGGACTGGGGAGATCGCCCAGCTGGAGGCCCGGGTTTCGGAGCTGCAGCGCGAGCGTGACCAGCTGGTCACGCTGGTCGATATCCTCCAGGAGATTTCGGCCTCCCTCCATTTCGTAGACATTCTCCAGACCATCGCACGCAAGCTGGGCGAGTCCTTCGGGCTCGACCGCTGCTCGATTTTCCTGACCGGCGAAGCCAGCGACGTACGCCTCGTCGCCAGCTACGAGGATCCGACGATCCGCAATCTCGTCGTCGATCTCGATCGCTACCCGGAGCTGCGCCAGGCCTTCCAGTCCGGGGAGACGGTGTTCGTTTCGGACGCCGCGAACGACCCGATGTTCGCCAACGTGAAGTCGCTTCTCGACCTCCGGAACGTACGGTCGATCATCGTCGTGCCGATCCGATGGCGCGGCGCCGTGATCGGAGCGATCTTCCTGCGGACCGAGCGCGATGCAGATCCGTTCTCCGAAAGCGACGTCCGCTTCTGTCAGGTCGTCGCGTCGCTCACGGCGAAGGCTCTTCGTAATGCGCAGCGGTTCGAGTCGGCGATGCGAACTTCGCAGGACCGCACCGATGAGGAGCGGAGAGGCGACCTGGAGCGCATCGCGTTACTGGCCTTCGTCCGCCGGCTCCTCGAGCGGTACAGCCGGTCGGAGCACCACGTCTGGGCCGAGAACCTTTTGCCCAAGGCCTCCGACGATGAGCTCAACCGCCTCGTCTCGGTAGCGATGCAGGTGCTCGAGGAGGAGGCGAAAGGGTGAACGAGTCACACGTATCGGCGGCCGCCGCGAGCCGCCGCGAAATGGGGGGAATGACCAGGTGTTGATGAGCAAGGAGATCAACAGCGCGCTGAACGTTCAGATTGGCCACGAGTTCATGGCGTCCCTGCAGTACGTGTCGATCGCGACCTACTTCGACATCGAGGGCCTTCCCTCGCTCGCGCGTCACTTCTACCGGCAGGCGGTGGAGGAGCGCGATCATGCCATGCGATTCGTGAAGTTCGTGGTGGACGCCGGCGGTCGCGTCGAGATACCGGCCATCCCGGCGACGAGCAGCAAGTTCGGATCGGCCGAGGATGCAGTGCAGCTCTCCCTCGATCAGGAGCTGGCCGTCACCCGTCAGATCAACGAGCTCGTCGATCTCGCGATCAAGCAGAACAACCACGTCACCAAGAACTTCCTCGACTGGTTCGTGAGCGAGCAGCTCGAGGAAGTCTCGAGCATGGGCACACTCCTGCGAATGATCCAGCGCGCCGGGGACAAGGGAATTCTGTTCGTCGAGAGCTACCTGCACGGGAACAAGCCGGCGCTCACGGCCGAATCGGAGAGCTGACGACTACGGCCAATCGCCCTTGAAAGAAGAGACGTCCGGGCCAGCCGCCCGCGCAGCGACACTTCGGGAGGAGATCGACCGCGCGAATCACGAGTACTTCGTCCTCGACGATCCGACGCGCTCGGACGCCGAGTACGACAAGCTCGTTCGCGAGCTGCAGAAGCTGGAAAGGGAGCACCCCGAGCTTCGCACAGCCGACTCGCCCACGCTGCGAATCGGCGCCGAGCCACAGGGTCAGCTCGCGAAGCACGTCCATCTCGCCCCGATGCTGTCGCTCGGCAACGCCTTCGCCGACGACGAGCTCTCGGACTGGGAAGCCCGGATGGTGAGGATCGCCGGGGAGGAGGCGCGGCTCGGGTACACCGCCGAGCTGAAGATCGACGGAGCAGCCGTGAGCCTCACCTATCGCGAGGGCGTGCTCGTCACGGCCGCCACCCGCGGGAACGGCACGATCGGCGAGGATGTCACGCCCAACGTGCGGACCGTACGCGACGTGCCCCTCCGCCTCCGCGGCGCCGGAGCTCCCGCTCTGCTCGAGGTGCGCGGCGA
>JBGTMW010000622.1:0-2275 GCA_041743365.1 Gemmatimonadaceae bacterium | reverse complement strand
CGCGCATCGGCGTGGCGTGACGCCGCCGTCAATGCGCCGGCGGTGGAATCGCGCATGTCTTCGGCGATGAGGACGCGGCCGATGAGCGCGGAGTCGGCCGCGGACAGGGCCCGCTCCTGTGCGGGCAGTATCGCGGGAAGCATGACAAGAGCGGACAGCAGGGCGGGGCGAATTGTTCGCATGAATGCCGAAGACCGGGTTTCGTTGGAGATGGGAAGAGCGAGGCTATGCGTCGTGCGCCCCGCCCTCGAGATGAAAGAACGCCAGCTCCTGGAGATCGATGTTGCTTCTCTTCGTGAGCCGCACGGGCGTCGACGCCTTTCCGATCAATCCCTGGTCGGCCAGGTACTCGCACGCCGTGGTGATGCCGGTGACACCAGTGTTCCTGGCGAAATGATCCTCGATCTCGGTGCACGACCGCGCCTCGCCGACATCGCGCAGGTAGTCGATCACCGGCGCGAACAGTGTCGACGCACGCTGGGCCATGTACTCGTCCACCGCACCCAGCGCCCCCTCGATGCTCGCTCGCGTCCGGTCGCCATTCAGGAGGTCCACGTACACGGTCCGGAAGAATGACGGGTTCAGCTTCATCGCCTGGGGGATCACCTCGCGGTCGGCGAGGATCCGCCGGCCAATGACCTCGATCTGGGCGAGCGGCGTGGCGGCGTAGAGGATCCAGAGCGCAGTGTAATCCAGGTCGCCGCGAGTGACCAGCCACTTGTGGGCCTTGTAGATGGGCGGCAGGGCGTGCGTCGCCGCCCGCAGGAGCTGCAACTGCGTGTCGCGCTCACCGATGTCCGCGAGGCGCTCGCAAAGCTCGGCGATCGTCTCGTCGTGGGTGTACAGCAGTCGCCCCCTGGCCAGGAACGAATGGGCGAACGAATTGTGCGTCGAACCTTCCACGGTCCGTCGGAACTGCGCTCGCGGCATCAGCATGGCATGGACGTTGACCCCGTCCGCGTGAAGCGACACCGATCGCTCCTCCACCTTCCTGTCATCGATGGTCACGAGCACAAGGTCGATGTCCGATTTCTCCCACACGGTGTCGTGCGACAGGCTCCCGCAGAGGATGGCCGCGAGTATCGAGCGGTCTTCCTTCACCTCCTCGACGAGGGCATCGAGTGCCGCGCTGAACGCCGCCCTTACAGACTCTCCGGCCGTGAATGATCGTCCCATTCGGCCTCGCATCCGCGATGTGAAAGGGAGTAGCGGCATGGGTCGCCGCTACTCCCCGTCCTTCCTGCTTCTGAAGCCGCGTGCGCCTCGCGATCAGCGTTGCGCGTTCGCCAGGTCCCTTACCGCGCCGGCCAGCATCCGCACCTTCGCGGCGTCGCTGGAACCCGAAGCGTCACCGCCGAGCTGCGCGGCAAGCTGCGTCAGCGCATCGCTGCGCTGCTGTCCCGAAAGCTGTTCGGAGCGAGCAAGCTCGCTTCTCACGGCGGAGATCCGGGCGGCCGTCAGCCCGTTCGAACGCCCGAGCTGATCCAGGAAGGCGCGCGCCAGCGGATAGCTCGGCGGCCACACCATTCTCGGCTGCTCCTGCGGATTCAGCTCCTCGAAGCGCACCGTGTTCGCCGCATCGATCTCGTTCTGGCTGATGAACCCGCTCGGCATCAGCTCGAAGATGTCGAGTCCGCGCGCGATCTCGGAGCTCACGATCACTCCATTGTACCAATAGACCGACCACGACCCGGCGCTCAGGAGTCTTTCCGCGTCGAGCGGTCCACGGTCGTGGAAGGCGATCTCGAACGGCCTCGACGGATCTGTCCAGTCGAAGATCGAGATGCCGCCCTGATACCAACCCTGGACCATGACCTCGCGTCCAGGAATCGGGATCAGCGACCCGTTGTGGGCGACACAGTTCTCCTGAACGGTCTGCGCTGCCGGCATCTTGTAGTAGCTCTTGAACACCATGTCGCGCCTGTTCTCGATCGTGAAGATCGCGTTCGCACCCCACTCGTACTTGTCCGTCGAGCGGCAACGGGGAGCGGAGCCGCCCCCCCACTCATCCGTGAACAGGACCTTCGACCCGTCGTTGCTGAACGTCGCCGAGTGCCAGAAGGAGAAGTTGGTGTCGGCTACCGCGGCGATGCGTCGCGGGTTGGCGACATCGCTGATGTCCAGGAGGAGGCCGTAGCCGCCACATGCGCCGCCGGCCAATCCGATCGCGGGGTAGACAGTGATGTCGTGGCACTGGTTCGGCCCGGGCCGTGGGCCCTCGGGCTGCGGAGCGGCGCCTCCTCCACCACGACCACCCCGCCCGCCTGCCGCCGGG
>JBGTMW010000621.1:0-2479 GCA_041743365.1 Gemmatimonadaceae bacterium | reverse complement strand
CATCCACGCACTGCCCACGAGACATCGATGACCATCCCCGACCTCCGCTACGCCATCCGCAGCCTCTCCCGTGCGCGCGGCTTCACCCTGGCCGTGGTGCTCACCCTCGGCCTCGGCATCGGCGCCAACACGGCGATCTTCAGCGTCGTTCGCGGGGTGCTCCTGCGGCCGCTGCCCCATCGCGACGGTGATCGACTCATGTATCTCCGCCAGTCGGTCGACGGTCCGGGCGGCGAGAACATCCTGTTCTCGGTGCCGGAGATTCTGGACTTCCGGAGCAACGCGAAGTCGCTGGAAGGTATCGCCGAGTACTCCGCAATGACCTACACGCTGGAGGGCGAGCAGGACGCGGTCAGGATGAACGTCGGCCTCGTGACCGGCAACTTCTTTCAGGTGATGGGTCTGTCGCCCGTCGCGGGCCGGCTGCTGAACGAGGATGACGACGGAACCGCTGCCGAGCCGGTGATGGTGCTGACTCACGAGTACTGGATGAATCGCTTCGGCGGTGACCCGGCGATCATCGGGAAGCCAGTGCAGGTGGACGGTCGCGCGGTGATGGTCGTCGGTGTCGTCCAGCCGGCGCCGTATTTCCCCAACCGCATGGATGCCCTGCTCAACATGGTGATCAGCGAGCACCACACGAGCGCGATGATGGTCCACGGACGCACCCACCGCATGACGGAGATGATCGCGCGGCTCGCGCCGGATGCGACGGTCGAGCAGGCGCGCTCCGAAGTGGCAGTGATCCGAAGCCGCGTTCAGTCCGATAACCGCGACGCGTACGATCCGGGCTCCGGCTATCGCGTGACGCTCACTCCCTTCCAGGAAGTCCTGGGCGAACGCGCACGGCTCACGCTCTGGCTGCTCATGGGCGCAGCTGCGTTCGTGATGATCATCTCGGCGGCCAACGTCGCCAACCTGACGCTGATGCGCGCGGTGCGCCGGGAGCACGAGCTGGTGGTTCGCGCCGCACTGGGCGCGGGCACGGCCAGGCTCCGGCGACTGTTGCTCGCCGAGAATCTGGTCCTGGCGTTGATGGGCGCCGCGCTCGGCCTGGTGCTCGCAAGCGGAGGACTCAGGCTGCTGATCTCCTTCGCGGAGCGCTACTCACCACGCGCCAACGAGATCCGGCTCGACGGAATGGTGCTCGGCTTCACGCTCTTCCTCACTCTCGCCGTTGCGGTGCTGCTGTCGTTCGCGCCGAAGCTGGCAAAGGAAGGCACGCTCGGCGGCTGGATATCGGCCGGCGTGAACCGAATGAGTGGCGGACTGAGACGCCAGCGGCTCCAGCGCGCGCTCGTGGTGGCGCAGATCGCGGTCTCGGTGACGCTGCTGACCGGTGCCGGGCTGCTCACGCGAACCATGCTTCAACTGTCTCAGGTGGACACCGGACTCACCACCGAGCAGGTCCTGACCATGGAAGTTCCCCTGAGCACCGGGGGGCGGGCCGACGCCGATGTGAAGGGGCTGTACGAGCGCATGCGGCTGGAGCTCGCAGCCGTGCCGGGCGTGAGCCAGGTGGGCCTGGGCTCCACCACCCCGCTTCGCTCCAACGAATTCATGCTGGAGATCAAGGCCGAGGGGCGTGAGCTGGCGGCCGGGGAACCTATGCCGCGCGCAGAGTTCCGGACGGCGAGTCCCGACTACTTCCGTGCTGCCGGGATTCCGCTCCTCCGCGGGGAGGAGTTCGCCACGACCGACCGACAGGGTTCGCGCAGGGTGGTGATACTGAACAAGACTCTCGCCGATCACCTCTTTCCCGATCGCGACCCGATCGGGCAGCGAGTCGCGTGGACGGGTGATGTGCTGAAGTTCATTCCCGTGAGTGGCGACTGGCGCACCGTCGTTGGCGTGGTCGCGGATACGAAGGACGGAGGACTCGATGCCGCAGCGCGGCCGGTGGTCTTTCAGCCGTTCGACCAGGAAGTCGCGTTCACCGGCGCACTCGTCATCCGCGCCGAGCGCGACCCGACGGCGCTCGTCGCGGCGACCACGAGGGTGGTGCGCGGCATCGCGCCGCGCGATCCGATCGAGAACATCATGACCATCGCCCAGATCCGCGACCAGAGCGTCGCCCCGCGGCGCCTCAACGCGGCGCTGGTCTCGTCGTTCGGAATCCTGGCGGTGATCATCGCGGCCGTCGGGATCGCCGGAGTTCTTGCGTTCTCGGTGAGCGCACGCACCAACGAGATCGGAATCCGGATGAGCCTCGGCGCCGACAGCGGGCGTGTGCAGAGGATGGTGCTGAAGGAAGGAGGGGTGCTCCTTGCGCTCGGGCTCCTCCTCGGCGTCGGCGGGGCGTTCTTTGCCACACGCCTCATCCGCGGACTCCTGTTCGGAGTGGCGCCGCACGACCCGGTCACGTTGGTCGGTGTCGCCCTCCTGATGGCCGCGGTCGGAACAGGAGCGTGCTGGCTGCCGGCGCTGCGCGCGGCCCGGATAGATCCCGCCGTCGCGCTTCGCCGGGCCTAGGCGGCGG
>JBGTMW010000620.1:0-2394 GCA_041743365.1 Gemmatimonadaceae bacterium | reverse complement strand
GACGAAGGTGAGCAGGAATCCATAGCCGCTCGCACCGGTGCCGAGCACGTCGCGCGCGATCACGGGCATGAGCACCAGGTAGGGAACGCCGAGGATGGCATATGCGGCGACGATGCGCATGAGAGCCGAGACCGCCGGCGTCGCCCTCATGTACCGGATCCCCTGCGCCAGGCCCTGAAGCGGGGTGAGCCGCTGGATCGCTCGCCTGAAGGGTGGCAGCTCGATCATGAAGAGCCCACCGAGCACGGCGACGTAGCTCAGTGCGTTTATTCCGAAGCACCACGCGAGACCCCACTGCGCGATGACGATCGCCGCGAGGCTCGGGCCTATGATGCGCGCGAGATTGAAGCCGCTCGAGTTCAGGGCGATCGCATCGAGCAGGTCCTCCCGCCCGACGAGGTCGACAAAGAGCGACTGCCGCGCGGGGATCTCCACAGCAGAGATGATTCCCTGCATCGTCGCCAGAGCGAGCAGCCATCCGAAGGTGATGTTTCCCGACCACACGAGCCACCAGAGCAGCGCCGCTTCGACGACGAACAGAAGCTGGGCGATGAAGATCAGCCGCAGCTTGTCCGTCCGATCCACCAGCACCCCGGCATAGAGCGAAAGGAGCAGCACCGGTAGCGATCCCAGCGCGCTCACAAGGCCGACCATGAAGGCATCGTTCGTCAGCTCGAGCGCAAGCCAACCCTGCCCCACCTGCTGCATCCACGAGCCGATCAGCGATACGGTCTGGCCGATCCAGAAGTAGCGAAAGTTCGGGTGACGCTGGATCGCCCGGAACGGGTTGATCGCTGGCGTAGGGCGCGCCGGTCGCGCCGGCAGCGCGGGCGCGCCCGTGGGGGGAGTGGCTGGCGCTTGTGGCCCCGAATCCATGCACGAATCCTAATGACGCGCATTCCATCGTCACGGCCATTGCGTTTGGCCCTCTCGCCTGACACGATGAAGGGGCAGGCCGCCACGCCGACCCCTTGTCCACCAGTCCGATGCGCTTCCACACGTACAAGAAGTTCAGCCCGGAGATGGCGGACGCCGTCGACCTCCAGTCGCTTCTGGACAAGCTGGCCGACTTCCTCCTCGAGTCGGGCTTCGCCGGCGGGAAGATGAGCCATCCGTACTGGGGCGACTTCGGCGGGGACGAGCAGGATCGGTCCATGGACGCGCTCAGGGAGGCGATCCTCAAGGCCCTCCTCGACAGCGGCCAGTTTACGCCCGAGATGCTCGAGGCACTCAGGGGCGAGGGAGACGAGGAGGCGCAGGAAAAACTCGCGAAGCTTCTCGACGACCTCGTCCAACGGCTCGTGGCGGAGGGGTACCTCAACATCGAGGCCCCGCCGCAGATGCCGGCGGGACATCAGGCGGTCACCGGCCCGGGTGGCCTCGCCCAGGCCGCCTCCAAGGACGTCCAGTTCAACCTCACCGAGAAGGGGATGGACTTCCTCGGCTACAAGACCCTCCGCGCCATCCTGGGCTCGCTCGGCAAGTCGAGTTTCGGGAGCCACGATACGCCATACCTCGCCACGGGAATCGAGGCCGACGGCTGGAGCAAGCAGTACGAGTTCGGCGACGTGTTGAATCTCGACGTCAACGAGACGCTCAGGAACTCACTGGCTCGCACCGGCTCGCTCGACGTCCCGATCGACCTGGACTACGGCGACCTGATGGTGCGGCAGGCGGAGTACCGGTCGTCGTGCGCGACCGTGCTGATGCTGGACACCTCCCACTCCATGATCCTCTACGGCGAGGATCGCTTCACGCCGGCGAAGAAGGTCGCGCTGGCGCTGACGCACCTCATACGCACGCAGTTCCCGGGCGACACGCTGCGCGTCGTGCTCTTCCACGATTCGGCGGAGGAGATTCCGCTCGCCGCCCTCCCGCAGGCACAGGTCGGCCCCTACCACACAAACACCGCGGAAGGGCTGAAGCTCGCGCGCCGGATCCTGCTTGCGCAGAAGAAGGACATGCGCCAGATCGTGATGATAACCGATGGAAAGCCAAGCGCCCTGACGCTTCCCAACGGACAGATCTACAAGAACTCGATGGGGCTCGACGCCGGCGTCATCGCCGAGACGCTGAAGGAGGTCGCGCAATGTCGACGCTCGGGAGTGATGATCAACACCTTCATGCTTGCGCGTGATCGTGCGCTGGTGGAGTTCGTGAAACGCGTGAGCGAGATCAGCCGCGGGAAGGCATATTTCACGAACACAATGACCCTCGGCCAGTTCATCCTGATGGACTTCCTGCGGAAGAAGACACGAACCGTCTCCTAGCTCCGGCGCACACTACTCATGATCTCCTTTCTGGCCGTGCTGTCGCTCGGCTTCCTCCTCGGCGTGCGTCATGCGGCGGATCCGGACCACGTCGTGGCCGTCTCGACTATAGTGACGCGGTCGA
>JBGTMW010000619.1:0-4890 GCA_041743365.1 Gemmatimonadaceae bacterium | reverse complement strand
AAGTGTCAGTCCGTCGATGGACGCCAGAGCGTCGAAGTGGTTCCTGCTGATCCGCCCGCACCCCGCCAGCGCGACACGAAACTGTGGCCCCGGCGTATCCTCATCGGTCGAGACCGTGGTCTGGGGCTGCTGCCGGCGCGCAGGGCTCACCGGGGCCCCGTGGTCTGTCGCACGACTTCCCCCTCGCGCACATACGCGGCGCCGCACGCCCTGCACTCCGCGCGCGGTGAACCGTCATCCGACCACCTGGCTGGCAGCCCTTCCCCGCACTGACACACCCAGCCGATTCGCCGGGCCGGTACGCCGACGACGAGCGCGTAAGCCGGCACGTCTTTCGTGACCACCGCGCCGGCCCCGACGAAAGCGTACTCGCCAAGCGTCACGCCGCAGACGATCGTGGCGTTCGCCCCGATAGAGGAGCCGCGCCGCACGAGCGTGCGCTGGAACTCGTGCCGCCGGGGCACGTGACTCCGCGGGTTGACGACGTTGGTAAAGACCATGGACGGCCCGCAGAAGACATCATCCTCCAGCTCCACACCCTCGTAGATCGAGACGTTGTTCTGGATCTTCACGTTGTTCCCGATCCGCGTTCCGTTCATCACCACGACGTTCTGGCCGAGAGAGCACCGGGACCCGATGACGGCACCGGGCATCACGTGGCAGAAGTGCCAGATCCGCGTTCCTTCTCCGACGGTCGCACCGTCGTCGATGTATGCGGATTCGTGCACGAGCGACGACGTCATCTTCCTGCTCGAGCGCGCGCGGCCATCTCGATACCGAGCAGCTCGTGCCACTCCTGAAGAGACCGAACGGAAGGTGGCTGCGAGCGCATCGACTCGATCGCATCGCACGCCGCGCTGGCCGCGCTGAGCGTCGTCGTGTAGGGCACGTGGTGCGCGATGGCCGCCTGGCGCAGTGTGTAGTCGTCCCGCTGGGAGTGCTTGCCGAGCGGGGTATTGATGAGGAGCTGAAGCTCCCCGTTCAGGGCGAGGTCGATCCCGTTCGGGCGGCCTTCATGAATCTTGTGGACGAGCTCCGTGGGGATGCCTCGACCGGCGAGGAACCGGGCCGTTCCTTCCGTGGCGAGGAGCCTGAATCCAAGGGCGTGAAAGCGCTGCGCGAGCGACGTCACGGTGGGCTTGTCGTGGTCGTTCACAGTGATGAAGATCGCCCCGCTCTGCGGCAACCCGTTGTCCGCCGAGAGCTGGGCCTTGGCGAACGCGGCACCGAACGTATCGGCGATCCCCATGACCTCGCCTGTCGACCGCATCTCCGGCCCGAGCAGCGGATCGAACTCGCGGAACTTGTTGAAGGGGAACACGGCTTCCTTCACCGCCACGTACGGTGGAATGATTTCCTCGGTCACCCCTACGTCGTCGAGCGTCTCGCCGAGCATGAGTCGCGCGGCGACGGCCGCCAGGGGGATTCCCACCGTCTTCGACACGAAGGGCACCGTCCTGCTGGCGCGCGGATTGACCTCCAGGACGTACACGATGCCGTTCTTCACCGCGAACTGCACGTTCATGAGGCCCACGACGCCCAGCGCCCTGGCGAGCGACACCGTGTGCGCCCTCATCGTCGCGAGGTCGCTCTCGCCCAGGAGATACGGCGGCAGCACGCACGCCGAATCGCCCGAGTGGATTCCAGCGTCCTCTATGTGCTGCATGACGCCGCCGATCACGACCCGGGTGCCATCCGACAGCGCGTCCACGTCGGCCTCGAAGGCATCCTCGAGGAACTGGTCGATCAGCACGGGCCTCTCCTCGGACACACGCACCGCGCGCGCGAAATAGTCGCAGAGGGATGCCTCGTCATAGACGATCTCCATCGCGCGCCCGCCCAGGACGTAGGAGGGCCGGACCAGCACCGGGTAACCGATCCGGTTGGCGACCTCGATCGCACCGTCGACGCTGGTTGCGAGTCCGTTGGGCGGCTGCCGGACTCCGACCTTTCTCGCGATCGCATCGAAGCGCTCGCGGTCCTCCGCGATGTCGATCGCATCCGGGGACGTTCCAAGGATCCGGACGCCGGCCGCCTCCAGTGGGCGCGTCAGCTTCAGCGGAGTCTGTCCGCCGAGCTGCACGATCACTCCCTCGGGCTGCTCGCGCTCGACGATCTCGAGCACATCCTCGAGCGTCAGCGGTTCGAAGTAGAGCTTGTCGGAGATGTCGAAGTCGGTGGAGACCGTTTCGGGATTCGAGTTGATCATGATCGTCTCGTATCCCTGCTCGCGAAGCGCCAGCGCCGCACGAACGCAGCAGTAGTCGAACTCGACTCCCTGGCCGATGCGATTGGGCCCGCTCCCGAGAATCACGACCGAGCGACGCCCGGTGCGGGGGGCCTCGCTCTCCTCGTCATAGCTGCCGTACAGATACGGTGTCGACGACGGGAACTCGCCGGCGCAGGTATCGACCATCTTGTAGGACGGCCTGATCCCGAGCGCCCAGCGGCGCGCGCGCACGACAGTCTCGGTCTCGTTGCGAAGCGTTGCCAGCTGGCGATCCGAGAAGCCGAACCGCTTCATGCGAAGGATGTCGGCGGCGACGGTCTCCCGCAGGGCGGCGTAGCTGTGCTCGGCCTCGACGAGCTCACGCATCTGATCGAGGAACCATGGATCGATGCCGGTGAGACCGTTGAGCGTGCCCGTCGTCATTCCGAGCTCGATCGCACGCTTGATCTGGAAGACACGCTCCGGCGTCGGCTGGCGAAGCGCACCCTTCAGCACCTCGATCGTGTCGTCGGCGAGGCGATCGTCCTGCGCCAAATGCGCCACCGCCCACCCGGGGCGCCCGATCTCCAGCGCGCGAAGCGCTTTCTGGAACGCCTCCTTGAACGTCCGGCCGATCGCCATCGATTCGCCGACAGACTTCATCTGGGTCGTGAGCTGCGGATTCGCGTTGGGGAACTTCTCGAAGGCGAATCGCGGACACTTCACCACCACGTAGTCGAGCACGGGCTCGAACGACGCGGGCGTCGTCTTGGTGATGGCGTTGACGATCTCATCGAGACGGTAGCCCACGGCGAGCTTCGTTCCGATGCGGGCGATCGGGAAGCCCGTGGCCTTCGATGCCAGCGCGGATGACCGCGACACCCGCGGGTTCATCTCGATCACGAGCATCTCGCCGTCCGCGGGATTGATCGCGAACTGGATGTTGCAGCCGCCGGCATCGACGCCGACCCTGCGGATCACCGCGACCGCCGCGTCGCGCATCACCTGGTACTCACGGTCGGTGAGCGTCATCGCCGGCGCTACCGTGATCGAATCGCCGGTGTGGACCCCCATGGCATCGATGTTCTCGATCGAGCACACGATGACGACGTTGTCCTCGCAGTCGCGCATGACCTCGAGCTCGAACTCCTTCCATCCAATGACGCTGCGCTCGATCAGCACCTGGGTAGTGGGAGAGAGGTCCAGCCCGCGACGCACGGTCTCCTCGAACTCCTCCCTGTTGTAGGCGATCCCGCCGCCGCTGCCGCCGAGCGTGTAGGAGGGACGGATGATGGACGGAAAGCCCGTGACCTCGACGAGCTGAAGCGCCTCCTCCCAGGAGTGGGCGATCCCGCCGGGGGCGACGGAAAGCCCGATCTCGCGCATTGCGTCGGCAAAGAGTGCCCGGTCCTCGGCGACCGCGATCGCGCGCGCATCAGCACCGATGAGCTCGACGCCATACCGCTCGAGAACGCCATTCTCGTGCAGCGACATCGCGACGTTCAGGGCGGTCTGGCCTCCCATCGTCGGCAGCATGGCGTCGGGACGCTCCTTCGCGATGATCAGCTCGACGTACTCGGGGGTGACCGGCTCCACGTAGGTGCGCGTCGCGAACTCGGGATCCGTCATGATGGTCGCCGGATTCGAGTTGACGAGGATGACCTCGTAGCCCTCCTCCTTCAGCGCTTTCGCCGCCTGGGTTCCCGAGTAGTCGAACTCGGCCCCCTGCCCGATGACTATCGGACCGGACCCGATCAGGAGAATTCGATGAAGATCAGCGCGACGCGGCATCTATCAGTTCGTCGATTGCATGTTCGATCCCAAGGCGTGGGCGCCAACCGGTCGCCTCGCGAAGTTTCGAGGGATCGCCGACCAGCGCCGGAAGGTCCACGGGTCGAATGTAGTCGGCTACGGGCTCGAGGTCAGCGGTCACTCCCACCCGCTCGAGGATCAGTGCCGCGAGGTCTCCGACGGAGCACCCTGTCCCGCTAGCCACGTTGTAGACCTCGCCCGGTTGGCCGCGAACGGCGAGGACAAGATACGCGTCGACCACGTCCCTCACGTGCAGGAAATCACGGATGGGGGTGGTGTTCCCTATGGCGAGCCGGGGACCCGGCTGACCGCGAAGCGCCAGCGCCCGGCGCACCAGCGCGGGGACCAGGAGGTGCTCCGGCTGGCCCGGCCCGGTGTGATTGAAGCTTCGCGTGCACACCACCCGCACGCCTTCTGCGCGCCAGGACTGAAGTGCCGCCGTCTCCTGCGCCACCTTGGTCGCACCATACACGCTCAGCGGACGCTGCTCCCTGCCCTCGGTGAGCGGACCGCCTCCCTCATGGCGCCCGTACTGCTCACCGCTGCCGACGACGAGCACCACCGGGTCGATGGCGCCCGCGGCTCTCCGCGACGCGACCTCAGCGAACAGGCGAGCGGCAGCGACGACGTTTACCTCGTATGCCGTTGCCGGATCGGCCGTGGCTGTCGGAACGAAGGTGACTCCCGCGAGGTGAAAGATGACATCCGGAACCGAGGCGTCGAGCAGGGCGGAAATATCCTCGCGCCGGCGGATGTCGGCGTGCCGCCAGTCAACCGTCTGGCGCAGGTCGACGCGTACCGGCGGCGTTCCGTCGGGCGCGAGGTCCGCTGCAGATCCCACCACCGAGTCGCCGCGGGCCACCAGCGCG
>JBGTMW010000618.1:0-4953 GCA_041743365.1 Gemmatimonadaceae bacterium | reverse complement strand
CGCGCGATCGTCGCCGCGCTTCCCCAGCCGCCGGACCCGGAAGTCACCGCGGCCGCCCGTGGCGCGTCGGTGTTCACGACGTGGTCGAATGCGCTTCCCGTGGCACGCCCTGGCGAGTGGTACGAGGAAGTCGTGCGCCGCCTCGTTGTTCCGGGCCTGTCCGGAACCAGACCCTCGGTGCAGCTCGTTACGGCTCGCGGCACGATCACCCTCGAGCTGTTTCCGGTCGAGGCTCCCCTGACAGTCAACAACTTCGTGACGCTCGCCAGGGCGGGATTCTACGGCAATACGCGCTTTCACCGCGTCGTTCCGAACTTTGTTGCGCAGGATGGCGATCCCCGCGGAGATGGAAGCGGCGGACCCGGCTACGCCATTCGTGATGAGCTCAATCGGAGCCGCTATGTGCGCGGGGTTCTCGGAATGGCGCTGTCGGGACCCGACACCGGCGGCAGCCAGTATTTCATGACTCATTCTCCGCAACCGCATCTCGACGGGGGCTACACGGCGTTCGGCCGGGTGACGAGCGGCTTCACTGCCCTCGACGCGATCGTCGAGGGAGATCGCGTGGCGGAGGTCCGCGTCCGGTGATGGCGCGCGCGTGGCTCGCCGCGCTCGCACTCCCGCTGGCGCTCGCTGCGCTCCCCCGGGCAGGCGCGGCCCAGCCGGGGTCGTTCGGGCAGAACAAGATCCAGTACCGTGACTTCGACTGGCACGTCCTCAAGGGCGATCACGTCGACGTGTACTACTATCCGGCGGCGGAGACCATCGGGCGGCTGGCGCTCGCGTATGCCGAGGCGAGCTACGACACCCTTTCGCGACGCTTCAACCACGAAGTCGAGACCCGCATTCCGCTGATCGTCTACGCGTCCCATACGGACTTCGAGCAGACGAACATCATCCCATTCGTGCCTCCGGAGGGCGTGCTCGGCCTCACGGAATTCATGAAGCGACGAGTGACGCTCCCCTTCCGCGGCAGCTACGCGGAGTTCCGTCACACGCTGCGACACGAGCTCGTGCACGTGTTTCAGCTCTCTCTGATGAGTCGGCTCGCCGTCGTGCACCCCCGAATGCGCGGTGCGCCGCTCCCGCTCTGGTGGGGGGAGGGAATGGCGGAATTCCTGTCGTCGCCCCAGGAAAGCCGCGACGACATGGTTCTGCGCGACCTCGCAATGCGCGGTGGCCTGCCGACGATAACGCAGCTCAACTTCGTCAGGTCGGCGATCGTCTACCCCATCGGTGGGGACCTTCACCGCTTTCTCGCCTCCCGCTACGGCGAGTGGCGAATCAACCTCATGTACGAGACTGCCTGGAAGTACGATTCCTTCGACGAGGCGATCCACGGAGTCTATGGAGTTTCGTCGGCGCGACTCAGTGAGGAATGGCATTACGCGCTGAGGCAGCGGTACTTCCCGACAGTGGGCTCGTTGCGCCCACTCGAGCTTTCCGGTCGTCAGATCGCCCAGCAGGCCTTCAAGACCATACCACTCAACCTCCCGGACGAGCGCAGGGAGGTGGCTTTCATGTCGCCCCGGTCCGGCTACACGAACATCTACCGCAAGCCGCTCGATGGCGTCAGCGACGCCGACGTAATGGTCGCGGGCGAGCGCTCGCCGGAGTTCGAATCGTTGCATCCCTACTCCTCGCGCCTCGATTCGCGCGACGGGATCATCATCTTCTCGACCAAGCATGGCGATCGCGACGCTCTGGTGCTCTGGGACGTGCCCAAGGATCGTGTAGTCGGACGTTATCAGTTCGATTCGCTCGTCGGGATCATCAGTCCGGTGTGGTCGCCCGCCGGAGATCGTATAGCGTTCAGCGCACTTACGCTCGGCGGCATCTCCGACCTATATCTGCTCGAGCTCCGAACGGGGGATCTCGCTCGCGTTACCGACGATCGCTTCGAGGATCTCGATCCGACCTGGCTCCCCGACGGCGGCGCGCTCGTGTTTGCATCCGACCGCTCACCGGGCGGCGATGAAGGCTCGCACAACATCTATCATGTCGCTCTCGCCAGCGGCGTGGTCCGGCCCCTGACCTCGGGCCGATGGATCGATGAAGGCCCGAGGTGGGACAGCGAGAGCGGCCGCATCGTGTTCACCAGCGACCGCGGCGGCAGCTTCGATCTCTACTCGGTCGACACGCTGGGCTCCGGCCGCCGCGAGACGCGCGTCGAGGCCGCGCTCTTCGACCCGTCGCCCATGCCGGGTGATCGGAGAATCCTCGTTTCCGCTTTCGCGAACCTTACGATGTCCGCGTACGCCGTGGCGCCCGACTCCGCGGCGAGAACGGAAACGTTCGTGCTCGCCGGCGACTCGACGATCACCCACTGGGCATGGGCGGAGCTGGAGGATCCCCGCGCGAGCGGGGCTCCATCGCGCCGCTACCAGCGCGAGTATTCTCTCGACGTCGCTGCGGGCGGCGGTGGAGCATCGCCTGGTTGGGGCGCCACTCAGGGCGCCCAGGTCGTCGTGAGCGACCTGCTCGGCGACCACTCCGTCTCCATGTCGCTGTCGATGTATGGAGCCGCCAACATCAGCGACCTGCTGTCGAACATGAACGCCGATGTGTTCTACCTGAACCAGGCAGATCGGCTGAATTGGGGAGTCGGCGCGTTCCGCCTCGCTGGCGTGTTTCTCGAGCAGGACTTCAGCCAGCTATACAGGGAATCCACGGCAGGCGTGTACGGTTCGCTTCGCTATCCCTTCTCGCGGTTCACCAGGTTCGAGGGCCAGACACGACTCGAATACTCCGACCGCGACGACTTCAACAATCAGCTCATTCGCGGTTCGCGGCGGCGCGAAGGCGTTCTCTCCAGCAACTTCCTCAGCCTCGTCAAGGACAACGCGCTCTGGCTCAACACCGGTCCGATCGATGGCTCCCGCTGGAACCTCACCGCCGGTGTCGTGAGCGACATCACCCACGGCGTATTCGAGAACTGGGTCGGCTCCGCGGACTACAGGAAATACTTCCGCACGTCGATGCAGTCGGCCGCCGCGTTTCGGGGGTACGGATATGCGTCCGAAGGCACACGGCCCCGGGCAGTCGCCATCGGCGGCAGCTGGATGCTCCGCGGATACCCGCGCTTCTCGCACGCAGGAACCCGCGCCTGGCTCGGGAACGCCGAATGGCGCTTTCCCGTCACGAACTTCGTCGCGATGGGTTTCCCCTTCGGTACGGTGCGGTTCCCCGAGGTGCAGGGCGCCTTCTTTGCGGACGTGGGCCAGTCATGGGAGCGGAGCCGCTACGACAGCCGCGTACTTGGCTCGGCCGGTGTGGGCTTCCGCATGCCGGTGATCCCCGGCTTCGTCTTCCGACTGGATGTCGGGCGGCGTTTCTCCGTGAACGCGCCTCCATCTGACTCCCGCGCCGACTACTACAGCCGGCGATTCGTGGATTTCTTCTTCGGATTCAATTACTGAAATGCGGGACGGCTCCATGTTCCGCGGCGTCAACCGAGCCGCGTTCCTGCGCGTGGGCGCGATTGGTCTGGTGACCCTCGCACTCGCGGGGTGCGCTCGAGCGGCTGCGACACTGCGCGGTACTCCCGTTCCGCCGGCTTCGCTCCCGCCCCTTCAGCTCACGAGCAATCGTCACGTCGTTTTCCGTTGGGAGTTCACCGAGGATTTCATCGTGGCTCGCGGCGACGGCGTTGCCCGCCTGGCTCCTCCGGACAGCGCCCGGCTCGACTTCTTCGCCGACGGCGGCTTCGGGAGCGGTTACGCCCTCATCTTCGGTGACAGGATCGTCACTCCCGGCGGTAATCCGGTTTCGGGGATGCTTCCGTCCCCGCCGATGCTCTGGGCGGCGGTTGGCCGGCTGGCGGTGCCGCCCTCTCCGGACACCGTGGCCGCGGTTGACGGATCGGTGCTTCGCGCCGACATTGGACGCGATCCCAGGTGGCGTGTCACGATCACCGATGGCCGCTTCGCGCTTCTCGAGCACATTGCCGGAAACACCGTAGTCGAGTCCGTCTCGCGGGCACCCGATGGCACCGTACGTTATTCGAACCCCAGGAGCCGACGCATGCTCCGCATCACCATAACGCGCGAGGAAGATGTCCGGGGGTTCGATGCTTCGATCTGGCATCCCTAGGCTTTCAGTCTTCCTACCTTTCCTCCTGGTCGCCGCGTGCTGGGGGCCCTACGGTTTCGCCGGTGGCGGGCTTCCGGCTCACATCAGGACCGTTGCCGTCCTTCCCTTCGAGAACGAGACGCCGACCGCTGATCTCCAGCGTGAGGTGACCGAGGCGCTTCGCGAGGAACTCGTCGGCCGTCTCGGCCTGCGCGAAGCGCCTGAAGCACGCGCCAATGCAGTGATAACGGGAACGATTCTCCGTTACGACCTGGACATTCCCATCGGGTTCAGCGCCGATCGCAACCGTGCCACGACCGCGCGTCGAAAGCTTCAGCTGACTGTCGATGTTTCCATCATTGATCAATCGACAGGTAAGCCGCTGCTCGAGAAGCGCGGGCTGATCGCCGATGGCGAGTACGCGGAAAGCGCAGAGCTGGCGGGCCGTCGGCAGGCAATCGAAAAGCTGGTGGACGAGATCGTTCGCGGGGTGCAGTCGCAATGGTGATATCCCCTCGCGGGCGCTCGACCCTGGGATGCCTGTTCGTGCTCCTGATTCTGGTCACTGCCGCGTATTTCGCGTTCAACCTCGCTGACCCGCACTGGCGCTACTATCAGTTCGTGGACACGATGAAGCAGCAGGCACGCTTCGCCCAGCAGCTTTCCAACGAGGAGATCACGATCCGCCTGCATGCCAAGGCTGATTCCCTCGGCCTTCCTCCCGCGGCCTATCGGGTACGCTTCAACAGGACGGCTCGGGCGATCACCATCTGGACCGAGTACGAGGAGCTGGTCGAGCTGCCGGGCTACACCCGTCGCTTCGTGTTCAAGCCGCGGGTCGAGGCGCCGCTCTGAGCCAGCGCGCGCCCGCAGGCAAGATCA
>JBGTMW010000617.1:0-2944 GCA_041743365.1 Gemmatimonadaceae bacterium | reverse complement strand
AGGCCGCCACCGGTCCCGCCGCTACCGGAGTTCACAGCCACACCACCGAGAATGTTGGAAGCATCGCCGACGAGCCCACCGCTGCCGGAACCGCTTCCGGTGCCGAACGCGTCGCCAATGGCGCCGGTCCGGTCGGTTGTGGTCCTGGCGCCCGGAGCATTTGGGCGGGGCGTGCCGGATGTCGGTCCAACCGGGCCGGGCCGAACGTTGGTCGGCCCGGGCGCGGGGGTCCTCTCCGCCGCTCCCTCCGCTGGCGGAATGATCGTCGGCGTCGGGAGGCTGTCAGGGTTGATCTGAAGTACGATCGGCGGCTTGCGGTCCGGCAGAAGGTTCGGGGGCGGTGTACGGGGCCCGAAATGAACCATCAGCAGGAACGCCACTCCGAGCGTCACCGAGATGGCGTAGGATCCAACGAGCGCGCGACCCTCCTCATCCGCAAACTCGAACTTCAGGTTGCGCGTGAATGTGGTTTCGCGCGGTCGCGGCGACGGGGCGTTGCCCGCGGGCCGCGGAGTGGTTGCCATCCTAGTTTGCCGCCGGTGCAGGCGTCGCCGCACGAGCTTCTTCCGTGCGGTTCACCTGAAGTGAGACATTCCTGAACCCTGCGAGCCGTGCGGTCTGCATGATGCGCGCAAGAAGCGCGTACTGCATCGTGCTGTCGCCCTGGATCGCCAGCGGATTGGGAACGGAGATGTTCTGGCCGAGCTGCTGTACACCCCTCAGCGAATCGGCCTGGGTCTTTAGCGCTGTGAAAAGTTGCGGAATCAGCAGTGGCTCGTTGGCGTTGTTCGAACGCGCCGCCGCTGCTTCTCGCGTCGTCATGATCGGAGTGGCATTGATCGTCACCTGCTGCCCGATGCCCACCGTCAGTTCCTGAAGCGCGGGCTCGCCAACGCGCGAGTCCGGCAGGTTGACGCCCGGCATCACTGGCATCTGGTCGCCGACGGTAGCGGTGGCGAGCGAGAAGAACACGATCGCGACGAACGTGTCGACCAGCGGAACGAGGTTCAGCTCGGTGATGCGAAACTTTGCGAACTGAGCGGTCCGGCGTGCTTCGCGCGCCGCCCGCGCCCTTGTCATCTCGGCCATGTCGCTACCTCGCCGAGGCTGAAGTGGCCTGGCCGCGCGCGCGCGCGCCCAGCGAGATGCCGGTGAAATCCGCCATGCGCAGTCGCTCGAGCACCTTTATGACGGTGTTGTAGCTGACCTCGTCCGATGGTACGACGAGCACGTCGCTGTTCTGTCTGTACTTCTGCCTGATCTGCGTCATGAGGGCCTGCAATTGGTCCAGGGCGGGGTCGTCGGTTCCGCGAATGTCCTGTCGGAACCCATTCTCCTCCGAATGTTCCACTCGCAGGTTGCCATCCAGGATCTTCACCGCCAGCAGGAGCGTCAATCGCTCCTCTGCGCCGCCCGAGGGGGGGACGGCCGTCACCACCGTCGGTGGCAGAAGCAGATCGTACGACGTGAGCATCGTCATGACCGCGCCCGTGTACGTCAGCAGGCTGAAGAACACGATGGACGTGAGTACGTCGATCAGCGGGACGAGGTTCAGGTTACCGCCCGAAGTCAGCGGTGCCCGCTCGGCACGGCGCTGCCTGGATCGGTGAAAGAGCGATGCCATGGAATCAGTTTACCGGTGACCGAGCCGAACGTCCGGACGGTCGATGAGGGCGTTGATGAGGCGAACAGAGAACTCGTCAACCTGCTCGATGATCGTTTCAGCCTGGCTGACGAGATACGCGTGCGCCACTGACAGCGGAACCGCAATGAGCAGTCCGAAGCCCGTGGCATTCAGCGCAATCGCGATACCGGCCGCGAGCTGCTGCGACCGCTCACCGGCCGACACGGCGCTTACCGACTCGAAGGCGTCGCGAAGGCCGAAAATGGTTCCGAGGAGGCCGAGCAGCGTCGCGACGTTGGCGAGCATCGGG
Source organism: Gemmatimonadaceae bacterium (assembly GCA_041743365.1). Classification (GTDB taxonomy): domain Bacteria; phylum Gemmatimonadota; class Gemmatimonadetes; order Gemmatimonadales; family Gemmatimonadaceae; genus JANPKQ01. The sequence goes on along the minus strand of JBGTMW010000617.1, from coordinate 1,010 downwards.
AGATACTGGAGCCGCCGTGTGAGGCGCGGGATCACGGCGAGCGCCGCGGCATCGGCAACGTTCTGGAGGTCGGCCTCGTCGCGGCTGCGGCTCCGAAGGATGAGCAGCCCCATGTCAGGGAGCGCCGCCTTGGACTGCGCGCACAGCTTGATCGCGTCGTCTGCCTTCCCCGATCTCACGAGCTGGATGATTCTCTCGATGAAAGCGCGACCGTTGATCTTCGCCTTGATGACGATGACGTAGAAACGTTCAAGAAAGACGGCGAGTCCGATGATGCCGACCGAAAGAATGAAGTGCATGATCCACCCGCCGTTGCGGTACCACTCGAGAATCGCCGTCATGTCGTGCGTCTCCTGCTGTCAGCTGTTGTTATTGGTGTGTCAGCGCGGCGGAAGTGCCGGACTGCCCGCTCGAGGCGGGACCCGTCGTGCATCCTCTCCCTATGGATCCAGCTCTGAGCGAGGTAGACCAGGCGGTGCGGCGGGCTGCCCGGGTGCTGCTGCCGGCGGAGGAGGTGTGGCTCCACCCGGCGGGGTGGTCTGCGCTGGCCGTGCGCTGGCCGGCGGAACTGCCCCGGTCGTATCGCGGCGCACCGTCGTCGAATCGCCCGGAACCGTGCCCGTGATCACGCGCTGACGCACGAGGAGATAGCCGGGAAGGATCGACTGCCAGAAATCATGATCGTAGAACGTCGGCACGAGCACGCGTCGGTCGTAGTTCGGCACCTCGCGGGGACGCACCGTGACTACCTGCGGTGTCGGAACCTGACCAACGATTTCGATCGCCTGCTGGCGGCGCTGGGCGTCAGCCAGCGATGGGGCGAAAGCGATCGCCGTGACGGCGGCGGCCAATGCTGGACGGATCATGCTGATTCCTCGAATGCATCGGCGGGGGGTGGCGGCGTCGACGGCACGTTGCCGCCCAGCGCCTCGCGTGCAAGCTGCAGCCAGCGCTGCGCGCCGGGGTCGTTCCGGAGGTTCTCCTCCTGCTCGGCCTTGGTCAGCAGCGCC
>JBGTMW010000616.1:0-5717 GCA_041743365.1 Gemmatimonadaceae bacterium | reverse complement strand
CAGCGGCGGGATACGCCCGGTTCGAGCAGGCAGCCGGACCTGGATTCCGCTCGCCGCGACCGGGCATCCCGCGGTCGCCATCGTCTGGAAGAACATCCTGGCAATGTCACGGACGCCGGGATCGTCGGTGGTGATCACGATCGTCGCGGTGAGCTTCGGCGCCGTGGCGATGATCATCTCAGCCGGGCGTGAAGGAGGCTTCGGGACAATGCTGGGGCTCTTCGCCCTGGCGCTCGCGCTGTTCAGCGTCCTGATCGGGTCCCGCTTCGTCCGCATCGACCTGCGTCAGGATCTCGTGAATCTCCGGCTCCTGCGTACCTATCCCGTCGAAGGGTCGGCGCTCGTCGCGGCGGAGGTCGCAGGGTCGACTCTCGTGCTCACGGCGATCCAGATGGGCCTGCTGACGTTCTCTCATTTGATGCTGCTCTCGACGCGGATCGAAATACTGTCAGTCGGTACGCGCACTCTGCTGCTCGCTGCCGCGCCGCTGATCCTCCTCGTGATCAACGCCGTATCGGTGATGATTCAGAATGCGGCCGCGCTTCTGTTTCCAGCGTGGGTGCGGCTCGGCACCGGAAGGAGTGGCGGCGTCGAGGTGCTCGGGCAGAACATTCTCACGACACTAGCGTCGCTCCTGGCGCTGGCGCTGGCGCTCGTTCCGGCGCTGCTGGTGGGCGCAGCGGCGGGCGCGGCCATAGGGTGGATCTTCCCGACCGCGGTGATCGCAGCCGCGGTGGCTGGCACTGCGATGGCTCTCGTGGGGCTGGTGGTGGAGATCGGGATAGCTCTGACAATGCTTGGTGAAGTGTTCGAGCGCGGGGAGATCGTGCCGGGGACGTCGCAGTGACCGTGCTCGGCACCAGGATGGCGGTCCCGCGGGCATGAGGGTCACGCCTCCCGACATGAACGCTCGCGTTCCGGCGAACGCGGACTTCCTGCGCGTCGACCCGCCGGATGACGGGTCCCTGCCCGCCTCTGCCCGGCAGCTTCTCGCTCTTCAGCGGGAGCGCGCGGAGCGACGACTGAACGCGGTTCGCGCGGCCGTGCTCCTGCTGCTCACGGTGGCCGCGCTCGTGTATGCTCCGACTCTGACGCCCGGGCTCAATCGAGCGAACGTCATGGTACTCGTCCCATCGCTGATGTGGACGACGGGGCAGTACATCCTTCTGTATCGGCGGCCGCGACTTCCTGAATGGCTGCCCGTCGTGAATCCTATGGTGGACGTCGCCGGGGTGACCGCGATCATGGCCGCCTACGCGCTCGAGCAGTCGGCGATGCTGGCGCTCAAGTCGCCGATCTTCCTGGCGTACTTTGCCATTCTCGCGGCGAGGCCGATCACATCGTCCACCTTCAAGGCGGCTGCGGTTGCGGTGCTGACGGTGATGTCCTACACGTCCCTGCTCGTCTTCCTGGTTGCCAGCGGGCGTGTCGATGTCCTGGCGAATCCGGTGAGCGCCATGGCATTCAACGCGATCTCACCGCTGGATGAAGGAGCGAGGCTGCTGCTGCTGGCGGTGGCGGGGGCGATCGCGACGTACGCCACCGCCTGGCACGAGCGGATGGCGACCAGCTTCTACCGTGAGACGGGCACGCGAGCCGAGCTCGAGGCGCGACTCGCTCGTGCACAGCTTCAGAGTCTCAAGCTCCAGATGCATCCACACTTCCTCTTCAACACCCTCAACAGCGTGACGACGCTGATCAATGAGGAGCCGCTGGCGGCCGAGCGTATGGTCAACGGGCTCAGCGAGCTGCTGCGGCTCTCGTTGCGGAACGCAGGCGAACAGGAGGTTCCGCTGGACCGTGAGCTCGAGGTGCTCAGGCACTATCTCGCGATCGAGCAGATCAGGTTCCAGGATCGGTTGACCGTGGACGTGAACGTCGATGCCGACACGCTTTCGGCGATGGTACCGAACCTCATGCTGCAGCCCATCGTCGAGAATGCCATTCGCCACGGAATCGGTCCTCGTGCGACCGGCGGGCGGATCGAGGTGCGGGTATCGCGCGCCGGCGACGTGCTCCGGATTCGCGTGCAGGACGATGGGGTCGGGACAATCGCGGATGCGATGCCCGTGCGCGAGGGCACGGGCATCGGCAACACACGCGCACGCCTTGGCCACCTGTACGGCGCCCGGCACCGCTTCGAGATTGGCGGGGCACCGGGCGCGGGGTTCACCGTACTGGCGGAAATCCCCTTCAGGATCGGAGCCGACCCGGGTCCACCGGGCTGAGCGCTACTTTCTCGGTCGTTCCGGCCGGACCGAATCGGCGTCGCGGCGCGGCGTGAGCGCGGTGACCGGCGGCGCAGCGACACCGTCGTCATCCACGGCCCCGGCGCCCTTCACTTCCACTTCGGCAGCCCTGCCGTCCGGAGCCAGCTTGCCGAAGTATCCCGGCAGCTCGACTCCCGCGATGTCGCGCAGGACGTTCATCATGGGCGGAAGCGTGTTGGCCATGTTCTGGAGGAAGCCCGAAGTTCCGCCGCCCTGGCCTCCGCCATCCCAGACAACGACCTTGTCGAACTTGATGTTCGAGATCGCCTTCGCGGACGTCTCGGCCAGCGTGTCGAGGTGCTCGATCATCATGAGCTGGAAGGCTTCCTTCGCGCCGCCGCATGCCTGCACAACTTCGCGCAGCGCATCCGCCTTCTTTGCCAGGATCTCGTACTGTCCGCGAGCTTCGGCCTCGAGCTTCATGTAGATCGCCGCGGCGTCAGCCTCGGCTGCAATGCGAACGCTCTGTGCCGCGGCTTCGGCCTCGACGATCGTGCGCGCCTTGTCGGCCTTGGCAGGTGCTTCCACTTCGGCGCGGCGCTCCGCTTCCACGCGATCCGCATCCGCGATTGCCGCACGCGCCATTGCCCGGTTCTGGGCTTCCTGCACGTAGGCTTCGGCTTCGCGCTTCTTCGTCTCGGAGAGCTGGTATGCCTCGGCTTCGCGCACCTGGAGCTGCGCGCGCGTCGTCGCGATCAATCCCATCGACTGGGCTTCGCCCTCGATCGCCTTCGCTTCGGCGCTGGCGACCGAGATGCGCTTCTGCTGCTCGGCATCCTTGATCTGCGCCTCACGCTCGAACGCCGCGCGCTGCTCGCCGACGCGCTGCTCCTTGTCGAGCTCCGCGACGCGCACCGCCTGCTCGCGCTCCCCCTCCTTGATCTGCGCCTCGCGTGCGAACACCGCCATCTGCTCGCCCACCTTCTGCTCCTTGTCCAGCTCAGCGACCCGCACCGCCTTCTCCCGGTCGGCCTCGCGCATCCCGATCTCGCGGAACTTCATCGCGTTCGCGACCTGCACGATCCGCTCGCGATCGGCCTCGGCTACGCGAACCTCGCCGAGCTTTTCCTGCTCCGCCACGTCACCGCGTGCCTGCTGCACGGCGGTGGCCGCAGCCTTCTTCCCGATCGCCTCGATGTAGCCCGAATCGTCCTTGAGATCGGTGATGTTCACGTTGATCAGCACGAGGCCGATCTTCTTGAGCTCCGGCTCGAGCGACTGCTGCACGCGATGCAGGAATGCGTCACGGTCCTTGTTGATCTCCTCGATGCGCATCGAGGCGATCACCTGTCGGAGCTGCCCGAAGATGATGTCCTGCGCCTGGCGCTTGATCTGTTCGTGCGTGAGGCTGAGCAGCCGGATCGCGGCGTTCTGCCGTACCTCGGCCTCGGTTCCGATCGCGACGGTGAAGACGCTCGGCACAGCCACGCGGATGTTCTCGAAGGAGAGTGCGTCCTTGAGCGGGATGTCGATCTGGATGGGCTCGAGTCCGAGATAGGCGTACTCCTGGATCACCGGCCAGACGAAGGCACCGCCGCCCGAGATGCACTTCGCGCTCTCGCCGCCACCGACCCTTCCGGATATCACCAGCACTTTGTTCGCAGGGCAGCGCTTGTAGCGCGCTACGAACAGGAACACCAGGCTGAGGAAGAGGATTACCGCGAGCGCGGGTCCGGCGATCGCCCAGAGCGGGAGGGCCTCCAGGCCTTCGGGAACGGTCTGGAGGAGGAAGACGAGATCAAACGACATTGGACAGCTCCTTCGTGATTGGGTCGGAGACGACATCGACGGTATCAGGGCCGACGACGTCCACGACGAGAATTGATGCGCCCGTTGGAAGCGGACCTTTCGATGTGACCGCCTGGTACTCGACGGTCCGGTTTTGAAGCGTCAGGAGAACCTTTCCGGTGCCCTGTCGGTCGCCGGGAATGGCGAGGTAAACCGTTCCGGTGGAGCCGACCGCGCCGTGAATCGACACGGACCCGTCGGATTCCATGCGGAGCATCCACCGGGTGACGATCGCCGTGCCGATCATGGCCGCGAGGCCGAGCCCCAGAGCCATGGGGATCGCTGCCAGGAGCCCGAACCCGGTGGACATTCCCACCATGCCGCCGATCCCGAAGAACCCCGCGCCCGCGGACAATGCCCGCACGCTCAGGAGGTTCAGCCCCTCGGACGTCGCATCATGGTGCCCGTCATGGTCGGCGTCGCCGATGACGCCCAGGAGGCCGAGCACGAGTTGGGCGACCAGGATGGCGCCGCCGAGAATGGCGCAGGTGACGAAGAAGGTCTGCATGACAATGGGAAGATGCGGGCGCCGCAGGGGTGGCGCCAGAAGAATCTCGTCCGCGATGGAGGGGTCAGCAGGGTTACGCCGCCATTGCGCCCGCTGCCCCGCCGACGGCATCATCGGAGCGTTCGCTCCATCCGGCGTTCGGCTTCACGCCTTTTCGAAATGACAAGACTACTCGGGATCCCCCTTCTCGTTGCGGGTGCGCTCATCGCGCCTGCCTTCGTGGGCGTCTGCCAGCCGGTGCAACGGGGCGTGAATGCTCGAGCGCCCGTCAGCCCGCCGGAGCGGGTCCGTTTCGACACGCGGGATGGAGGCGTCATCCACGCCGACCTGTACGGAGCCGGAGAGCGCGGTGTCGTGCTGGCTCACGGGGGTCGATTCGACAAGGAGAGCTGGGCGAAACAGGCGCGCGACCCTGCGGTCACCGCGACACGTGAATACCGCACGCGCCACGGCCCGCGGATCCTGCGCGACTTCGCCGACCTCCTGGCCATCCCCAATGTCGCATCGGACAGCGCCAACATTCGTCGAAACGCGGTGCGCCTGGTCGAGCTGCTGACCGCGCATGGAGCGCGCGCCGAGCTGCTCACGCTTGCGGGCACGAGCGCGCCACCGATCGTATACGGGCGGATCGACGTCCCCGGGGCGACGCGCACGGTAGGCATCTACGTGCATTACGACGGACAGCCGACGAATCCGGACGAATGGGCTCAGGGGCCGTGGGAACCCACCCTGTACACGCGCTCCATGACCGACGGAGGCACGCCCCGCGCGCTGCCGCGCGACGGCGACGCGGTGGACCCGGAGTGGCGTATCTACGCTCGCTCTGCCGGCGACGACAAGGCGCCTCTCGGAGCACTCTTTCCAGTCCTTCGCGCTCTCCGCGAAGCCGGCATCCAGCCCACGAGCAATCTCGTGTTCTTCTTCGAGGGCGAGGAGGAAGCAGGATCCCGGCATCTCGGGCGCTACTTCGAGGCCCACCGGGATCTCGTCGATGACATCGACCTCTGGCTCCTGCTCGATGGGCCGGTGCACCAGAGCGGGCGACCGCAGCTCGTTTTCGGCGTGCGCGGCGTGACGAGTCTCGAGATCACCGTGTACGGGGCCGCCCGCGAGCTGCACAGCGGCCACTACGGAAACTGGGCACCGGTTCC
>JBGTMW010000615.1:0-4811 GCA_041743365.1 Gemmatimonadaceae bacterium | reverse complement strand
GGGCCGGCGCCAGCGATGATGCCCAGCTCGTTGCCGGCGACCTCGCCGCAGCCGGTGAGGCGGCCTTCGCCCGCGAGCTCGTCCGCCTTCGCGATCTCCTCGAGCAGCGCCGGCCCGACCTGGATTCGGCCACCGTGGCGCTCCTGGAGCGCAACCTCGAGATCATCGACGTCGCCATCACGGAGAGTCGCGAGGCGCTGGCCAGGGATCCGGGAAGCGTGCTGCTCAATCGCCAGCTGCAGAACGCACTCGGCAGGAAGGTGCAGGTGCTGCGGACCGCTGCCCTCCTCTCCTCGGGCGCAGATTGATGCTGCTCCCGGTTCGCATTTCGGGGCTTCTGGTGCGGGCGAATGCACGTCTTCGTCGCGGCCTGGTCATCGCCCTGTCGCTCGCCGCGCTTCTCGCCGGAGGCGCGACGGATGCGCATGCCCTCCGGCAGGAAGCCCGCGGCGAGCCCGGAGTCGTCGAAGGTCAGCGCATCGACACGACCTTCCGTGTCGAGCGGGGCGCGCTGGTTGATCTCCAGCTCAACGCCGGCACGATCGTCGTCACCGCCGCCACCGGGAGCGACATCAGGGTCCGCGCGTCGAGCGAGAACGGCCGTGTGCGCCTGCGCGCGTCGCCGACTCTTGCGACCCTCCGCGCGATCTCCGGCCGCGGTCGCGGTGGTGACGTCGAGTACGAGATAGCAGTGCCCGCCGGAGTCCGGGTCCTGGCCAGTGTGGGGAGAGGCGACATCACCGTCCGGGGGGTCAGGGGCGACGTCGAGGCCCGCACCACGGTCGGCGACATCGAGCTCGCGGACATTCAGGGGATGGTCACGATCGAGACCGTCGCCGGGGATGTCGAAGCCGTGCGCTTGCGCGGCGGCGTTCGCATCACGACGATGAACGGTGACGTCGACCTGACCGGCGTCGAGGGTGACATCGTCATCGAGAGCACGAGCGGGGACATGACCCTCAGCGACATCCGGTCGAAGGTCGTGCGCGCCGAGGGAGTAAGTGGCGACATCGACTTTCAGGGTGCCCTGCAATCCGACGGTCGATACGAGTTCACGTCGCACTCGGGAAGCGTCACGATGATGCTGCCCCCGCCCACCGGCGCCCTGCTCACCCTCGCGACCTACAATGGTTCGATCGAGAGCCAGTTTCCCATTACGCGCGAGCCCACCCAGGCGAACCTCGCCGAGAAGCGAATGCAGTTCCGGCTCGGGAACGGCAGCGCGCGCATCACCGTCGAGACTTTCAGCGGCGACATCACGATCACCCGCGGCACGCGCCGCGACCGACAGGAGTGACCGACATGAGGGTAGCGGTAACGATGGCAACCCTGGGCCTGTGCGTTGCGCCGGGCCTGGCATTCGCCCAGCAGCGCAGCACCGATGATTCGTTCGCCTGGAGCGGAGCGGTAACCGCCGGCAATACAGTGCGCATCCGGAATCTCGCCGGGACGATCAACGTCGAACGCTCGACGACGAGCCGGGTCGAGGTGACGGGACTCAAGGAATGGCGGAACGGCGATCCCGCGGACGTCCGGTTCGAGGCGGTGCCGCAGAGCGACGGAGTGACGATCTGCGCGATCTGGTACGAGGGCAGGTGCACCGACGATCAGCCCAGGTCGGGTCCGCGCCGCGATGATGACAACCGGAATAACGACGTTCGGGTGACCTTCACCGTGAAGCTGCCTGCCGGAGTCCGGCTCGAGGCCAGCGGCGTCAGCTCGGACGTGAACGTCACCGGCGCTACGGCTGGAGTCACGGCCAATTCCGTGAGCGGCGACCTGACGCTGACTGATGTCGCCGGCGAGATCCGCGTCAATTCGGTGAGCGGCGATGTGCGGATCACCGGCGCGACAACCGACGCGATCCGCGCCAACACCGTGAGCGGGGACGTCGACATCACCCTGCGCCAGCTCGGCGGCACCGGCGACCTGAACTTCTCCACGGTGAGCGGCGACGTGGACATCACCTTTCCGCAGAACCTCGATGCGACCGTGCGCATGAACACGGTCAGCGGTGGGCTGCAGAGCGACTTCCCGATGACCATGCAGGGTGAGCAGCGCCGGCGGAACATGGAGGTCCGGATCGGAGCCGGTGGCCGGGTGCTCAACTTCAACTCGGTGAGCGGCGACGTGACCCTGCGGCGCCGGTAACCGGCAGCGATATTCAGTGCGGCCGCGCTCCGCTTCGGGAGCGCGCGCCCGCTCGACCCATGCTTCAATTACCCGCGCGCAGTGCTTCGCGCGAACGAGCGAGGAAAGAGATGCGGCAAGCAGCGGCAATGGCATTCGCGATCGCGATCATCACTTCTCCGGCAGTCGCCCAGCAGACGGACGACTTCACCTGGCGCGGCCAGGTTGCGGCTGGCCAGTGGCTCCAGATCCACAACATCAACGGCCAGATCACCGTCGACCGCGCGGCGGGCAACGAAGTGGAGGTCGTCGCGACGAAGCGCTGGAGGCGGGGCGATCCGGCATACGTTCGATTCGAGGCAAAGCGGTTCGGCCCGGGTGACCAGGGCGCGGTGGTATGTGCGATCTGGGGTCCGGACACCACCTGCGATGAGCGGGGATACTCCAACGAGCGCAGACGGCGTGGCAGCAACGACAACAACGACGTGTCGGTCGATTTCATCGTGAAGCTGCCTGCCGGAGTGCGCGCGAACCTAAACACCATCAACGGCACCATACGCGTCGTCAACGCCTCGGCCGAGATACTCGCCGAAACCGTCAACGGTAACATCGATGCCTCCACGACCATGGGCCCGGTGAAGGCTGAGACAGTGAACGGGGACATCACGGTTCGCATGGACGCCATCCGCGGCACCGAGGCGCTCGAGTTCGAGACGGTCAACGGAACCATCCGCGCCTTCCTGCCCGCGAACTTCCAGGGTGAGGTCGAGCTCGAGACGGTGAATGGCAGTCTGCGTACGGATTTCCCCATCACCGTGCAGGGCCGGTTCAACCCGCGACACATGCGGGCAACGATTGGCGGTGGTGGAACGAGCCTCAAGCTCTCGACGGTGAACGGCGACGTTCACCTCGGCAGACGGCCGTGATGACGGGGGCGTGACCGGCGCGATTGCGGCGATCTTCGCCCACCCCGACGACGAGGTATTCTCGATCGGCGGGACGATCGCTCGATACTCCGCTTCCGGAGTCCGTTGCGACCTGTACTGCGCCACTGACGGCGACGCCGGGAGGTCTTCCGGCGTCGCCGTTCGCTCGCGCGAGGAGCTGGCCGCACGGCGACGAGCGGAGCTGAACGAATGCGCGAGGATGCTCGGCTTCAGCTCCGTGCGATTCGGAGGTCATCCCGACGGCGCTCTCGCGTCCGTGGACCAGGACGCGATCATCGGTGAGATCGTCGGAGTGATCCGCTCCCTGCGGCCCGCGGTGGTGATCACGTTCGGGCCGGAGGGCGCGCCGAACAGTCATCGGGACCACCGGGCAATCTCCCGCGCCGCCACCGCGGCGTTCTTCGCCGCGCGGATCGCCACGCTCTATCCGGAGCAGCTCCGTGACGGCGGCCTGGACACGCACGCTCCGGATCGGCTCTTCTACACCGCGTGGCCCGATCCCCCGGCCGGCGCGGAGCTGACGGCGCGCTCCCTTCCGATCACCGCGTCCGTCGACGTACGCGCACAGCTGGCGCTCAAGCGCGAGTCGTTCCTCGTGCACGAAACCCAGCGCGAGCACCTGCATCGCTTCGAATCGCTGGCCATGACCGATCGCGAGAGTTTTCACCTCGCCGCGGGACATCCGCAGCCGGCGCCGATGATCGATGACCTCTTCGCGGGCCTCCGGCTTTCTCCGGATCCACAACCGGGCTCGCGGCGGCTACCGGACCGCGAAGGCTGATCAGCCGGGCTGCTGCTCCCGCGCGCGCTCTATCGCCGATGCCAGGTCGAGATCCTTCTGCGTGATCCCTCCAGCATCGTGGCTGCTGAGCGTGAAGGTCACCTTGGTGTAGCGAATGTCGATGTCCGGGTGGTGATTTGCCCGCTCTGCCTCGGCCGCGACGCGATTGAACAGCGAGATGACCTCCGCGAACGTCCGCATCGCGTACGTCTTCACGAGCGTCTCGCCACGCCGGGCCCAGCCCGGCAGAGTGCCGAGCGCGCGTTGAATCTCGAGGTCCGAAAGGGGTTGGCGCACAATTGATGGCTGAAGGAAAGTGCGGATGAGAAGGTGCGAAAACTATAACTCACCTCCGCCGGGACGACAACGAGATGCCGGGCGCGCGCTCAGCGCGACTCCCCCGCGCGCTCGACCTCCAACCCCCCGCGCCGCCGTGACCCTGCACGCCTCACCGTGATCATCTCCGCGACTATGCTGACGGCGATCTCCTCGGGCGTATCGGCGCCGATCGGCAGACCGACCGGCGCGTGCGCCTGGTCGAGACACGCCTGCGGTACCCCGGCCTGGACCAGGAGACGCCATGTGAGGGCAACCTTTCGGCGGCTGCCGAGCATTCCGAGATAGCGAAGCTGATGCCGGGCGAGCTGCTCCACTATGAGCGCATCGTGCTGGTGACCGCGCGTCGCGACGACGACGTAGGTTTCATCGTCGAGGCGCAGCGTCGCCGGCAGGTCGAAGAAATCGCAGACGACCGTGCTCTCCGCGAAGGGGAGACGAGCCGGATCGGCGAAGTCGGGTCGATCGTCGACCACGGTGACGCGCCACCCGGCGAACGCGGCCGCCTCCGCGACGCGCGCACCCACATGCCCGCCACCGAACACCACCAACCGCGGCGCACCTGCAACACGCTCGGCGAAGACGCCATCCTCGTAACGCTGCTCCCCGCCCGCGGC
>JBGTMW010000614.1:0-18969 GCA_041743365.1 Gemmatimonadaceae bacterium | reverse complement strand
CCGGAGCTCGGCGAGCTCGCGCTCAGCCGCGGCGACCCACGCGGCGACCCCGCTCGCCCCGAACTCGGCCAGGGTTCGGCCGTGACCGGGCAGGAGCGGAGCGCGGACGGTGAAGCCCAATGCGCCCAGATGGTCAGCGAGATAGCCGAGCGTTTGCGGCGTATCTCCAAAACCATGAAGGATCAGGACCGCACTGCGACTCGAGCCCGGGCGAATGATTTCACCTGCTCCCACGATCACGCCGTCCGGGCCGAGCGGCAATCGGCGAAGCGTGGTACGCTCCATCCTGCGGCCGATAAGCTGCCGCACGAGCCAGACGAAGGCACCCAGGCCGAGAATCCCGAAAACAGTCACGAAGGCGGCCGCAATCCCGGTTCTCGCGGTGCTGGACGCCAGCCGCGATCCACTCGCTCAGTACTGGGGGACGGACGCATCCACCTCGGCACTCCAGCGCGCGATACCGCCGGCCAGGTTCCAGATGCGCTCGAATCCCCGCGCGCGCAGGTACCTCACGGCCGCAGCGCTGCGCATCCCGTGGTGGCAATGCACGACGATCTCACGCGATGGGTCGAGGGAAGGCACGGAATCCTGCAGCGTTGCCAGCGGCGTCAAGCGAGCTCCGTCGATGCGAGCTATCGACCATTCCGCCGGCTCTCTCACGTCGAGCAGCATCAGGTCATCGCCTCTCTCGAGCCGGGCAGCGAGCTCGCGTGGAGTGATCTCGCGGACAGCGTCCGATTCGTCGGTTGCCTGCGACGGACCGGCGGAGACTCCGCAAAAGGCGTCGTAGTCAATGAGCTCGGTAATCTCCCGGGTCCCACAGACGGGGCAGCCAGGATCCCGCTGAATCTGGATCGTGCGGAAGCGCATCCGCATCGCATCGATGAGCAACAGACGGCCGCTCAACGTGTCACTCAGACCCAGCGCCAGCTTGATCGTCTCGGTTGCCTGGACAGAGCCGACAATGCCCGGAATGACCCCGAACACGCCTCCGTCGGCACAGTTCGGCACCATACCCGGCGGTGGGGGTTCGCGAAACAGGCACCTGTAGCACGGGCCACCGTCATGCGCGAATACCGACGCCTGCCCCTCGAAGCGTATGATGCTGCCGTACACGTTGGGCTTGCCCAGGATGACGCATGCGTCGTTGACGAGATAGCGCGTCTGGAAGTTGTCGGTCCCATCGACGACGATGTCGTAGTCGGCGAGGATCTCCAGCGCATTGTCCGACGAGAGCTTCGCGTCGAAGAGTGCGAGATCCACGTTCGGATTGATCTCGGCCAGGCGATCCGCGGCCGACTCCGTTTTCCGACGCCCGATGTCAGCCGTACCATGCAGGATCTGGCGCTGGAGGTTGGTTCGGTCCACCGCATCGCAGTCCACGATCCCCAGGTGTCCGATCCCGGCAGCCGCCAGATACAGCGCTACCGGAGAACCCAAACCTCCCGCGCCCACAAGTATCACCCGGGCTCGCTTGAGCCGGCGCTGCCCGTCGACGCCCACGCCGGGCAGGATCAGATGACGGCTGTACCGCGTCAGTTCCTCGGCCGTGAGCGGCGGCGCGTCTGGCGAGTCACGCACGAGCTGAATATACATTGGCCGCCGGGGTCAGCGGCCAGCACGTCACATCTCGGCCCGCTCGTCGTCGGCGTGCGTAAGCGTCAACAGCCGCTCCCGCTCCGCGAGAGACCCCTCCAGACGCTGTTCCAGACGCCGCTCCAGTGCCTCTCGGGGCGCGATGACGTAATGGGACCCGACGCGCGACACGAGTCCCTCCCGACCGAGACGGCCGAGGACGAGGGAGACCGACTCGCGGGTCGCACCCACCATCTCGCAGAGGAGCCGGTACTGGGCCGTTCCCAGCTCCAGCTGCCCGGAATCACCGGTATGCGAGCGCGACAGCGTCATGCGCAGCAGTGCGAGTATGAGCCGTTGCTCCACCCCCAGGGTCGCGAGCTCCCGCATGCGGTGAAGCAGCGCGCTCCTCTCGCGCATGATCTGAGCGAGAAGCCCAATCGCCTGCTGTGGCTGCTCCCGCACGTAAGCGCGAAATGCGGCACTGCTGAGGTGGAGAGTCTCGGTCTCTCCGTCGGCGCGCGCGTCAGTGGCGTAGCGCCCATGAGGGGCCAGACCCTCGGAACCGAACGTCTCGCCGGTTCCGGCCATGGCCGGAACGAACCCCCGTCCCGCCTTCACGCGGTTCCGGAGTACGACGCACCCGTTCAGGACGACGAAGATGCCGTCGGCTCGGCCACCGCTCTCGTACACCGTGAACCCGGACGGCCATGTAGCGCGCGCGGCGTAGGCGGCAACGACCTCCCGTTCCGCCGGCGACAGCTTCTCGTTGTCGTTGGTCAATACATCCAAAACGGTCTCTGCGACTGACAGGTAGTTGCAACTTTTTGCAATGTCCGGGCCGTCTGGACAGCAGCGAGGATTTTCGCTTCATTGGAGATTCCTTATCAGATGCCCATCCCCATGGACCACGCGACCTCGCCCGAACCCCGAGCGAACATCATCGCCGTTGCCATTCTCGGCACCGACACGATGATGGCTGCGCTGCCGGCAACACCGGTCCAGCTCGCGCACGCGTGTCTGCACGCCGGGTACGCCCTCGCCATCCCCGCGAGCTGGGGCGATGAGCTGGTCGCCGCCGAGTGCCTCCGTCAGCTGGCTGAGCGGGGACCGCGGCCCGCCGTAATGTGTGCGTGCCCTCACGTGCGCCAGGAGCTTCTCTCCGATGGCTCCGACCTGGCGCCAATGCTCGTCCCGCTGGTCGCGCCGCCGGTAGCGGTGGCCCGGTATCTCCATGCGCTTTATGGCCGCGATCGCCTTCATCTCACGTACGTCGGGCGCTGCCCCGCCGGGAGCGATCAGTCCATCGACGAGCAGTGTGCGCCGGCGGACTTTCTCTCCTCGCTCGCCAACGCTGGCATCGACCCGGGCAATGAGCCCAGGTTTTTCGATTCCGTGATTCCGCCGGATCGTCGTCGCTTCTTTTCGGTCGCTGGGGGGCTGCCGTCCGCGGAGCGGCTCTGGAGCGAAGGAAATGGTCGATCGCTGGTTGAGCTCGATGACGAGGATTACCGGATCGCCCTCGCACAACATCTCCTGTCGCACGAATGCGCGCTCATCGATCTCGCTCCACGTCTTGGCTGCGCATGTAGCGGGGCCTCGACGTCGGTGCCGGCGCGAAGCGCGAGGGCGGCCGTCGCGGTTGTCGAGCCGCCGCGCGCGGCCAGCACAGTGGTGGATGTCACCATGGCAATCGATCTCGTCGATCCGATCATGATCGACGTGCATGCCGAATCGGTTTCCGGCGGCCGCGAGTCGTCGCCCGGTGATTGGGAGCGTGCACGACAGGATATCTGGTCCCGCTCCATCGAGGAATACTCACCCCCGGTGGTCCGGACACCCGTTCTCGCTAAGGGAGCAGATTCATCCTACGTTGCCGGAAGTCGCTCGATCCGAAGCGGGGTACCTCTGGCCTCCGTGGGCGGGCGGGCGCTCCCTCGTGCCTACGTGGCGGCGCGCAAGTCCGTCATGTCCAGCAGGTCCAGGCCGGAAGCCTCGAAGGGAGAGCCTGTCGTGTCCCGCGTCCCTCCCGCGAACCCGATTGAGCCGATCGGCGACGAGAATGGGCGCTCGCGCGTAGCCGCACGAGTCGCGTCGGCGCCGCGTTCACGCCAGCATTCGGAATCTCCAGCGTCGATCGCGGCAGCCGCCGCTGGTGCACCAGACATGATGGGTGACGGGCCACGCTCCTAGCCGCGAGCGCGTACTTCCCGAGGAATATTCGAACGTCGTACGGCCAGCCCCGCGTAGTTGTACATCGCGTCGCGCTCGACCGCCGCGATTGCGAACAGTCCCAGGCCGACGATGGTGCGGAACGCCGTGCGAGACTTGCCCAGGTGCGGAATGTGTGTGGACGAAAACGATCGTCAGGCCTCGTCCACCTCCTGAATCGCCCGTGCGATCGCCTGGCGGAGCCGTTCTTCGCCGCCTTCTCCTGATACGACTCCCGCAGCGAGCAGGCTGAACTGCCGCAACATCTCCTCGTCCACGAAATGATCGGGGAGTGCCGTTCCCAGTCCAGCCAGGCTCCGAACCGCAAGCTGGCGCAAGAGCGCCCTCGTGGAGGGCTCGAGCGCACTCAAGGCGGATGGGCACTCCGAAGCGGGCGTGGTGTCGCTCCTGTCACGCTGTCGTCGCGCCGCCTGCAGCAGCATTGATAGCGGCGCCAGAGTCACGACGAAAGAGCCCTCCGTATGGTTCGCGACGTCCGAGATGACTCCCTTCCGCTTCAGGCTCCCGAGCAACTTGTGAATTTCTGCGTGCACGACACCGACGCCGCCCGGGCTTCCCTTCCCGCGCCCGGTGATGATGAGCACGTCACCGGATACCGCGACCTGACGCTCGCGAAGCCATGCCTCCGCCCGGGCCCTCGCGTCAGCCGCAGTGGGCATCGAGTCCCGGAGATTCAGCGTCCGCTGATGTCCGAAGCGGACCTCGTCGAGGGCGTTGAGGAGACCAGAGCGCTGTCGGCGATGATAGGTGGACATCAGGACCTGTCATGCATCGGACGCTCGCAGGTGCACCTGACAGGGTGCTCGTGGGGGAGGTATCCTGCATCGACGTCTGCGTCGAGTCCC
Organism: Gemmatimonadaceae bacterium; assembly: GCA_041743365.1. Taxonomy (GTDB): domain Bacteria; phylum Gemmatimonadota; class Gemmatimonadetes; order Gemmatimonadales; family Gemmatimonadaceae; genus JANPKQ01. The sequence continues at coordinate 14,317 of JBGTMW010000614.1, read as the reverse complement.
GCTCGTCTACCGGATCGCATCGCGGTAGCTGCGATTTCTCATTCCAGGATACTGGAGAGAATCTCGAGACCGCGCTCGAGCTCCCTGCGTTCCGCGATCAATGGAGGGAGCAGGCGGACCGTGTACTCACCCGCAGAGCACACGAGCAGCCCCGCGCGCAACGCGCGGCCCACGATCTCCGCGGCTGGTTCCACGACGTCGATCCCCCACATGAACCCGATCCCGCGCGCAGCCCGGACGCGGGCGCCTGGTCGTACCATTCCGGTGAGCTGCGCTCCGAGCCACGCACCATCCTCACGTATGCGAGACAGGAGCTTCGGATCCGAGAGACGTTCCAATACGTGAAGCGCTACCGACGATACGAAGGGGCCCCCACCGAACGTCGTAGCGTGATCCCCCGGCTGTACGGCGCTCGCTATGTCGGCCCCGAGGAGCACCGCGCCCATGGGAAGGCCCCCGGCCAGAGGCTTCGCCAGCGTCAGCATGTCCGGAACTACATTGTGTCGCTGATACGCGAAGAGGTGTCCGGTTCGGCCAAGGCCGCACTGAACCTCATCGAAGATGAGCGCGATCCCGCGGTCACGGGTCAGCTCCCGCAGGCCATGCAGGAACCCGCTTTCGAGTACCCTGACCCCGCTTTCGCCCTGTACCGGCTCGACTATTACTGCGGCGACCGTCTCACCGTCGAGTGCCTGAGCCAGGTCGGCAAGCGATCGCTCGGCTATTCCCACCCCACCTGCGAGGGGACGGAAGGGAGCGCGATATCCGGGGCGGTCCGTAGCCGCAAGTGAAGCGAACAACCGGCCATGGAAGCCTCCGCGCAGGGCGAGTACCTCGTGCTTCGCGGCACCGCCGACAGATCGCGCCCAACGGCGCGCGAACTTGAAGGCGCCCTCGTTTGCTTCGGCACCCGAGTTACAGAAGAACACCGACGAAGCGAACGATCGGTCGACCAGCGCGTCCGCCAGCGCGGCACCGGGAGCCGTGTGGTACAGGTTGGACACATGAATCAGCCCCGTGTCCATTGCCGCCAGCATCGCTGCACGGATGCCTGGATCATCGTAACCGAGGGCGTTGACGGCAATGCCACTCGCGAAATCGAGATAGCTCCTTCCTTCCCGGTCGAACAGCTCGCAGCCTGCGCCACGCACCAGCTCCATCGGTGCCCGGCGATAGATCGGAAGGAGTCCGTTGGTCGATTCGACGGCCTTCACCGGTTCGGGAGGGGCGATTGGAACTGCAGTCATGCCAGGCTCGGTGCAGGGGTGATCGTCGTACCGGATGATGGATCAACAATGGCGTCGAGTCCGCCGATGCGGACGCTGGGAACGCCGAGTTCGGCGGCACGCACGGCAGAAATCAGCTTTGCCGCCATGCCGCCTGCGGCGCGACCATCGGCTATGAGCGCATGTGCCATGTCCGCGTCGATCGCAGACAGGACCGCGCCACCATCCAGGACTCCGGGAACATCCGCGAGAAAGAGCAGGTCAGGCGCGGACAGCGCGGCTGCGATGGCTGCGGCCGCATCATCGCCGTTCACGTTGAGAGGCATGCCATCCAGGACGCTTCGCGCAATGGGTGAGATCACCGGCAGGTAACCCGCGTTCACCAGCGTGTGGAGCAGAGACGTCGCCACACCCGTGGGGTTGCCCACCTGTCCCATGAGCTCGGGATCCTCCGGCGTTGCCGTGATCAGGGCGCCATCTTCGCCCGAAATACCCACGGCTGGCACTCCGACATCCAGCAGACGCGCGACGAGCCGCTTGTTGCTCGAGCCCGAAAGCGCCATGCGAATGACATCGAGGTCTTCCGTCGTAGTGACACGCCGGCCGCCAACGAATCGAGGCTCCTGGCCCATCGCGCGCTGCAGTGCAGAGATCTCGTCGCCACCACCGTGAACGAGACACAGCGCGCCCTTTGCCGCGCGCCACGCGAGGGCCACCGCCTCCGGGAGCGTCGGATCCGATTGCACCCGCCCGCCAACCTTGATGACTCTCATGCGGGAAGTCCCATGGTCTCCTCGAGACCAAGCATGAGGTTCGCGTTCTGGAGCGCCTGGCCGGCAGCTCCCTTCATCAGGTTGTCGATCGCGGAGAGAACGATGAGCGTTGGGCGACGTGTTCCCTGAGCCACCGTCACCGAGACGCGGACTACGTTGCGTCTCGCGACGTCCCGAAGCGTCGGAGGTTCGTCGCTCACTTCGAGGAAGGGCTCGCCGGAGAACGCCTCCCGCCAGAGTGCCGCAGGATTCCCGATTGCTTCCGTGAGCGGAACTATGATCGTGGCCAGGATTCCGCGCGCGACCGGGAGGAGGTGGGGCGTGAAGATCAGGTCGGCCGCGACTCCTAGGAAATCCAGCGTTGCCCGCATTTCGGCGAGGTGGCGGTGGCCGTTGCCAACGCCGTATGCCCTGAAATCCTCGCTCACTTCCGAGAAGAGTAGATCGGTGCGAGCGCTTGAGCCGGCACCTGTGGTCCCGCTGGCGGCTGTTGCGGCAATCGTCCCGTCGCGCGCAATCAGCCCAGCGCGCGCGATGGGGTACAGCGCGAGCAGGATGGCCGTCGGATAGCAGCCCGGGTTCGCGACCACCTGCGCGTTCCGGACCTTTTCGCGAACGAGCTCCGTCAAACCGTACGGGACGCTCATCTCGGCCCCGTTGCCTGGGCGCATGTCGGCAGAGAGATCGACGACCCTGGTGCCGCACGCCTGCGCCTGCGCGATCCACGGCGCCGATACGCCGTGCGGGAGCGCGCTGAACACCAGCTGCGCTTCGTCGAGAGCTATGTCTCCCAGGGCCTTGAGACGTACGGCGGCGCCTCCCGGCAACTGCAGACATTGGCCTGCGCGTTCGCCAGCTCCGGCGAAAGCCAGGTTCAGGGCCGGATGGCGCGCGATGAGGCTGCAGAGCTCGCGCCCGGCATAACCACTGGCCCCAAGGACTCCCACTGGAATTCTATGCACGCTTAATGCATATAGTTGCACAGGCCCTCTGTCAATGATCTGCCTAGCCGCGGGCGGATGGAGTGGCATTGATCCGCAACCCTTCGGAGGACGGGATGGCGCACAAGCGAGAACGGCAGGGAACGATCCGCGAGCTGATCACCGGACGTCCTGTCGCGAGTCAGGAGGAGCTGCGGAGACTCCTGCTTCAGCGCGGGTGGGACGTGACTCAGTCGACCCTTTCCCGGGACCTGCGGGAGATGCGGGTGGCACGAGTACCGGATGCGGCCGGCCCCCGGTACTCGATCACGGATGGCAATCAGGGCGAGACCGCGCGCCCGGGGCTGGAGGTACTGCTTCCATCGCTGTTCGCGAGGGTGGATGGTGTCGGCGAGCTCGTGGTCCTGCGCACCCTTCCGGGTGGCGCACAGTCGGTGGCGGTGGCGCTGGACGCCGAGGACTGGTCGGACGTGCTTGGCACCATCGCCGGCGATGACACCATTCTCATCGTCTGTCGCTCGGCGAGTGCCCGCGAGCGCCTTGTCGAGCGCCTGGCGGCCCTCGCCGGCGCCTGACGGTGCGCCCGGGTGAAATGAGAATCTGTCACGGCCGGGAGCCGGGTTGACGTCCCGCCAGAAAATGGTTAAATATGCGAGTACATTGAATAAAAATCCCTGAGCTGGAGCGCCCATGATCCGAACCATCGTCCTTGCCTACTCCGGCGGACTCGATACCTCCATCATTGTTCCCTGGCTCAGGGAGCGCTACGGCGCCCGCATCGTCTGCGTCGCGGCCGACGTCGGCCAGGGCGAAGGCGAGCTCGCCGGTGTTCGCGAGAAGGCGATCGCGTCCGGAGCGGAGGATTGCTACATCGAGGACCTCCGTCACGAGTTCGTCGAGTCGTTCATCTGGCCGACGCTTCGCGCGGGCGCCGTCTACAACCGGAAGTACCTGCTCGGCACTGCCATGGCCCGCCCGCTCATCGCGCGCCGTCAGGTGGAGATCGCCCGTGCCATCGGTGCCGATGCGCTCGCCCACGGATGCACCGGCAAGGGAAACGACCAGGTCCGCTTCGAGCTCACCTTCGCCGCATTCGCGCCCGACCTCCCCGTTATCGCGCCATGGCGCGAATGGGACATTCGCAGTCGCGAGGACGCCATCGCGTATGCCGAGGCGCGCGGGATACCCATTGTCGCGACGCGCGAAAAGATCTACTCCCACGATCGCAACCTGTGGCACCTCTCCCATGAAGGAGGGGTGCTCGAGAATCCCGACGTCGCGCCACCCGATGACCTGTACGAGCTGACGGCCTCGCCCGATGATGCACCGTCGGCTCCGGAAGACGTAAGCATCGGCTTCGAGAACGGAACTCCCGTGTCGGTTCACGGCGCGCGTCTGGATCCTGTGCAGATCGTTGCGACCCTGAATGCAGTGGGCGGGCGTCACGGCATCGGTCGCATCGATCTCGTCGAGGACCGGCTCATCGGAATGAAGTCGCGTGGTGTGTATGAGACACCGGGTGGCACGCTGTTGTATACGGCCCACAGCGAGCTCGAGCAGCTCATCCTCGATAGGCGGACGCTCGCCGCCAAGGACATGATCGCCCCGCGCTATGCCGACCTGGTGTACGAGGGACGGTGGTGGACGACCGAACGCGAGTCGTACGATGCGTTCGTGAACGTCACCCAGGAGCGTGTCACCGGGTCGATCACGCTTCGGCTTTATCGGGGGAACGTATCCATCGTCGGCCGAGAGAGCCCGCATGCCCTCTATGACGAGCGCTTCGTGACTTTCGGTGAGGATGACGTTTTCCAACAGAACGATGCCGCGGGGTTCATTCGCCTTTATGGCCTTTCGCAGCGCGTTCGTGCGGTCAAGGACCGCGAGCTTGGCTCGGCTGCGGAAGAATCCCGCGAGGCATCCGCCGCGCTCGCCATCGCATGATCCCGGTCGAGATCGCTCCCCCGCGCGAGCGTAGCCATCGGCTGTGGGGTGGCGCGTTCTCCGGAGAGACAGCGTCCGCCCTCGATCAGCTCAACCGCTCGATCGGGACGGACTATCGCCTGTGGCCCTTCGATATCCGGCTTTCGAAGGCATGGGCAGTCGGTCTGTGGGGAGCCGGCGTCCTGACGCTCGAGGAGAGCAAGCTGATCGAGCGGGGACTCGATGTGGTGGCCGCCCGGCTCACGGAGGGTGTCACCCCCGTGCCTTCGGATGAGGACGTCCACACGCTCATCGATCGCCTCCTGCACGAGGAGATCGGTGACACGGCCTCGAAGCTGCACACCGGTCGCAGCCGCAACGACCAGGTTGCGACGGCATCGCGCCTCTGGGCAATGGACGCTGCCGGGCATCTCGACGCTGCCATTCGCGATCTGCAGCAGGTCATCCTCGATCAGGCAGCCGCGCTGGACGGTGTCCTCATGCCGTCGTACACCCACATGCAGCGTGCGCAGCCAGTGGCGGCGAGCCATTGGATGCTTTCGCACTTCTGGCCGCTGGATCGTGATCGCCATCGACTGACGTCGGCCGCACACGCTGCGGCGGTTCTTCCCCTCGGATCCGGTGCGATCGCCGGCTGTGCGTACCCTGTATCGCGCGTGCTCCTCCAGGGAAGCCTGGGCTTCTCGTCACTATCGCAGAACAGCATCGATGCCGTGGCAGACCGCGACTTCGTCGCCGAGCTTCTCTTCACGATCGCCTTGCTCGGCGTGCATCTGTCGCGTCTTTCCGAAGATCTGATCCTGTTTGGATCGAGCGAATTTGGCTTCCTTCGTTTCGGAGACTCGTTCACGACGGGTTCGAGCATGATGCCGCAGAAGCGGAACCCCGACGCGCTGGAGATCGCACGCGGAAGCGGCGCAAGAACGCTCGGAGACCTAGTCTCGCTCATGGCAACGGTGAAGGGTCTTCCGAGCGGGTACAACAAGGATCTGCAGGATGACAAGCGGCCGCTGTTCGACGCCGTTGATACGATGCTGCTCGTGCTTCCGGCGGTTGCCGGTACGCTCGGAGAGCTCAGGTTCTCGCCCGCACGGATGCGTTCTTCGGTGTCGAGCCTGATGATGGCAACCGACCTGGCCGACTATCTCGTCGCCCGCGGCGTGAGCTTTCGCGACGCTCACGGGAGCGTGGGTCAGCTCGTTCGCGAGAGCCTGGAGACGGAGACCGAGCTCGACGCCCTTCCCTCGGCTTCCTTCGCTGCGGCGCACCCCGCCTTCGGAGCCGACGTCATGGACGCGCTTTCGGCGGCCGCCTCCGTTGCTCGCCGGGAGGTGCCCGGTGGTACCGGTCCCAACGCGCTGCGTGCCCAGATGGAGGCCGCACAGGCGTCGCTCCGCCCCAGCTGGGATGTGGCTCGCGGAAATGCGCTCGATCGCCGGGCGGGGTGAATGGCGGAGACTGGGTGGCACTGATGGCCGGACGCCCCGTGGAGGTCCACGGGGCGTCTGCCGTTCGAGCGATGGCACAGGCGCGAGTCGGCTCAGCCCCCTATGCTGATGCCGAACACGATCGGGAGGTAACCCGCCGATTTCCAGGATTCCTCTCCGGACTCGGTTGTTTCCGGCATGCCGCTGAACATGTGGTGATAGCGGGCTTCAATGAACGATGAGAATCCGACGAACTGAAAGCGCACGCCAGCGCCGCCATTCAGACCGACACCTGCTTTGCTTTCGCTGCCGGAGAAGTCGAATCCTGACCCGGAGACATCTGCATCGAACTTGGCGTTGTAGAAACCGACTCCGCCGATAAAGTATGGGCGGATCTGGGCGGCCGGGACTGTGGGTCCGACGATGGCGTTCAGTGTGACGGCGAGATTGCTGGGCCGCAGCTTTATCGTCCCGTCCGGAGATGTCAACTCCCACTCGCCGAACCGGGTGTAGCCCAGTTCCGCGCGCAGACCAAACGGGAGCATCGCCATGCCGAACTCCGCGCCGGCGCCGATCGTGAATCCCATATCGCCAATGTCATCCAGGTCGCCCATGGGCATTGCCGCGCCGCCCAAAAGCGTCAGGGTCACGGGCGAGGCCGGAACCTGGGCATGCACGACAGATGAGTACCCGATCGCCAGCGTTACGACTGTTGCCACCCCTATGAAGCGCTTCATGATCCTCCTTTTCGTGGATGCAGCGTGCGCGCGGGCGATGAGTCGCGGAGCTGCGATGTGGTATCGAACGAGTTGCATTGACAGCGTGGGACTCGCGAGTCGAGTCTCGTGCCATCGAGGAAGCCGTTCCGATAATCGCGCGAGCCGCCGGACACGCCTGGAAAGCCGTGCCCGGCGGCAGTCGCGTTGGTAACCTGCCGGGAGTCGCGCGCGGCGCGACCCCGGCCGGCTAGAACATGATGCCGAAGGTCAGCGGGATGAACTGAAATGATCCGCCTTCATCGTCGCTCTGCATCACGTGGTGGTACCTCACCTCTGCGAAGGTACCGAAGCCGCTCAGGTTGAACTTCATGCCGACGCCCACATTCAGCCCGAAATTGTTCACGGCTTCCGATTCCACTCCGGCAAACTGGTCATCATCATCGCTGTTATACCAGCCGAGACCACCGATGATGTACGGTGAAGTCACTGTCGACGGAATCGCAAATACGCCGTTCGCGCTGAGGCCGAATATGCGCGCGTTCACATCGCTGTCCTTGGCGCCGAAACCGTTGTACATGCCGTCGATGCGTACGCCGAACGGGACCATGGCCGGCATCAGGCCGAGGGTCGCCATTCCGTGAAATCCCGTTTCCAGCGCGTCGCCAAGATCGCCGGTCGGAAACGAAGCGCCGGCGGCGATACCGAACGTCATGGGTCTCTGGGCCTGCGCAACCGGGGCGCTGGCGCCGAGTGCGACGATGGTCATGATGCCAATAATGGTACGCTTCATCAGGTGGTTCTCCTTTGGTCTTGTTCTGCGACTGTGAGTGTGCCACGCGGTACGTGCGCATATGCGGCACGGTTTCGCGGCACGCGCGGCGGGACCCTGGACAGCCATGCCCCGCGGGAAATACGAAAGAACAGCCATGAAGGTCACAAGGAAGAGCTCGCCAAGCAATTCATTCATGGTAGGTTGCCCATACGACCTGCTGCATGACATGAGGTGGCGTGGCCTTCATGACCGGTGTGAAATCACCGAGTGGCTCGCGGAGTTCCCGGTGCGCGCCGCCACGGGCGGTCAGGTCGCCGCCTGGCGCCGCGCACCGCTGTGAGCTGTTCGGCCATTGACCCGACGATCTTGCCTCACACAGTGGTGCGTGGAAATAAATAATCACTGTGAGAACGGGAATAATCTCGGAAGAGGCTTGACACACTGGGTATGAAACCCATTAACGTTATGAGCCACAGCGTTTTGCATAATGACTGCCGGTGACGGTCGCGCCTGTTGAGGCACACCGCTCCCCATTTGTCGACGCTGCGTGCTCCTGCGTTTGTCCGACCGCATGTCTGAGAATGTTATCTTCCCACGCAGGATAATTTGAGAGCCTACAGCACCGCGATCGTTGCCGAGGCACTTGGCGTAGACCGACGCTGGCTCGACAACGTCATCGCCCAGGGCAATCTCGCAGGCGTTAAGCGCCACGGACGCGGTGTCGGTCGCGCGATCTCCCCGGCCGCGATTCTTACCCTCGCCGTCGCACTCGAGATAAGCGAGGCCCTGAGTATGCCGACGCCCGTGGCGTTGAGGCTCGCCAGCAGGCTCTCCGACAGTGGGGAGTGCCTGGCCGGATCCCTGATCAACGTCCGTGTCGATGTGGGAGCGATCGGCAATCGCATGGCCATGCGGCTCAGTGAAGCCGTGGAGGCTCATCCCCCGCCTCGGCGTGGGCGACCACCGCGAGACTCGACCCGGGCTTCAGTACGGTGATGGTTGAAAAAAGACAGGGCGCCCGCGAGGACGCCCTGTCTCCTTCAGTCGATGTGACGGGGTGAAGCGACGGCTCAACCGGCCTTCGTCACGTTCTCCGCCGCAGGTCCCTTCTGGCCCTGCACGATGTCGAACTCGACGGCGTCGCCCTCCGCGAGGGACTTGAAACCATTGCCCTGAATCGCGCTGAAATGCACGAAGCAGTCCTTCTGACCATCGTCGGGAGTGATGAACCCGAAGCCCTTCGCATCGTTGAACCACTTCACTTTGCCAGTCGTACGCATTCCTGCTCCTTGAAGAATAATTTGTCGAGGGAGCGGAACGCGCCGTACCCTGACAAGACTGTTTTCGCGGGACCAAATATGATCCCCCGCGATGGACCCGGAGTCGACCCACTGCCGTAGGCTTACTCACGGCGGCCAATATACGAGCGCTCCGGCGTTTCGAGCAAGAGTGGCAACGACTTGGGAGTTGACCGTCGGGCGTCGGATTCCAGAAATGCCCGATCTTCCCCTCGTTCAGGGGCCGGCCGGTGGCGGTGGGGGGACTGCCGGTGGAATCGATGTCGGGGGCTCGCCCGGTGCCATGGGAGGCGTCGTGGGAGCTGGCGCAGGCGCACCTATGATGCGGACGTCGGTCACGAAGTAGTCGGTCTCGCCGAAGCACGAGCTTGGCACGCCTCGGTGCTCCTCGTACGTCAACGAGACGCGATTGCCCATCTGGCGGGTCAGTTCCGCCGCAACCCGGTCATCCCGAACGGAGAAATAGAATATCTCCGGCATGGCGCCCGGGACGTTCACGAGCGTGAGTTCCCCTTCCCATGTCTTGCAGAGCCATCCCTTCTCCGAGAACTTCTGCAGGTAACCTGCGCGGTCTCCCCGGGAGTAGGTGTAGCTCAGAGCGATCCAGGCCCAGAGACCGAAAAGGATGGCAGGAACGATGACGATGCTGAGCAGCGCGATCTTCCCCCAGTGACGCCTCCGCCGCGGTGCCGCAGGCTGTTCCTCGCGCATCGCCTCTACATCCTTCGTGTCGTAACCACGCTTCGGGTACTCCGTCTCGTCAGCCATTGCTCGCCCCTGGGGTTCGGCCCAGCCGGATAATGCACGGCGTACGCGACGCGGGGAAGGGAACTCGCAGCACTGTGATCCCGCCAACGCGACCATGTCGATAGCTTTCCAGGGACCCCCGAAAGGACAGCACCTTGGAGTTTGGAAAGCGAAGACGCAGCGTCGCCACGATCATCGGTGGAGTGTCCGTGGGATACGGAGCGCCGTTGGTCGTGCAGTCGATGACCAACACGGACACCGCGGACGCCGCCGGCACGGCTGACCAGGTCGCCGCGCTCGCGCGTGCAGGCTCGCAACTGGTACGCATCACGGTCAACAATGATGCGGCGGCCGCGGCCGTCCCCGAGATCGGTCAGCGTCTCGCAGACTTGGGTGTGAGTGTCCCGCTCATCGGCGACTTCCACTACAACGGTCATCTGCTCCTGTCCAGGTACCCCGAGTGCGCGCGGGTGCTCGCGAAGTACCGGATCAACCCCGGCAACGTCGGCGGGAAGCGCAGGGACGAGCATTTCCGCACAATCGTCCAGATCGCGATCGACCACGGCAAGCCGGTTCGCATCGGCGTCAACTGGGGCTCGCTCGATCAGGATCTCCTGACGGCGATGATGGATGCGAACGCGACCCGCCCGACTCCCGCCGCTGCCCATGATGTCTACATCGAAGCAATGCTCGAGAGCGCCCTGCGGTCGGCGACGCTCGCCGAGGAAACGGGACTCGGACACGACCGGATCGTGCTGTCCGCAAAGGTGTCGGGAGTTCAGGATCTCGTGAATGTCTACAGGCGCCTCGCCGCCCGGTGTGATTATCCGCTCCACCTCGGGCTTACCGAAGCCGGTCTTGGAACGAAGGGAGTCGTCGCGAGCACAGCGGGGCTCGCCATCCTGCTGAGCGAGGGAATCGGAGACACGATCCGTGTCTCGCTCACTCCCCGCCCCAATGGCGACCGCACAGAGGAAGTTCTAGTCGCTCAACAGATTCTCCAATCACTCGGACTGCGCAGCTTCACGCCCCAGGTGACCGCCTGCCCCGGCTGTGGGCGAACCACCTCGACTTTCTTCCAGCACATGGCAGAAGACATCCAGACCTACCTGCGCGAGCAGATGCCCGTCTGGCGTGGCCGCTATTCGGGCGTGGAGGAGATGCGAGTCGCGGTGATGGGCTGCGTCGTCAACGGGCCGGGGGAATCGAAGCACGCCAACATCGGCATCTCGCTCCCGGGCACCTTCGAGGAGCCGAAGGCCCCTGTCTACATAGACGGGGCGCTGGCGATCACGCTTCGCGGAGAGCGGATCGTCCCCGAGTTTCTTCAGATTCTCGAGGACTACGTGGCGAAGACCTATGCTGCGGGACGCACTACAGCAGGAGTCTGAACGCGTCGGTCGCTAGCGCCATGTCGGCGGCTTCTGCTCAGGAGCGGCGGCGGCCGCGCTCTCAAGCGCCTCGGCCACCGAAAGCAGCTCGTCCATGATCGGCGCCTCGAACCCGACCTCGACGAGTCGCTCGTAGACCATTCGATACCACCGTGGCGTGTCCCGGCCGCTCTTGAAGCGGTCCCACACGTTTTCGGGGAACTCCGTCCGCTTGAGATCGGCCAGCACACTGCTCGCGTTGTGGATCTTGTCCGCCGCGCACACCCAGCGCGCCCTCTCATCTGCGAGGGCAAGCCGGCTCAGATAGTCTGCTTTCCGCTCGTCATACGAAAACTCGCTTCCGTCCGGGCTGACACGTGCCTCGGTGACCGCGAGCACCGTCGTGAGCACTGCCTCGCCGAACTTTTCGCCGATCCTGCTTCGCAGTGAGTCGCCGGTGTAGCCGGCGCGTACGCAATCCTCGATGACGTCGTGCAGGATTCCGGCGACGACGGTGTCTTCATCCTGATCGTATCGAGTGAGGATGATCGCGACGTTCGCGGGATGCGTGAGGTACGGCAGCCGTGTTCCCTTCCGAACCTGCTGGTCGTGGTGCTTCGCCGCAAAAGCGAACGCATGATTGATCCGGTCGGAGTACCCCCTGATCATCTCGAACCGCCGGGATAGACTGTGGGACGGAACATGGTCACCGATTCTGGACCGCCTATTCGCCGTGGCGTGTGAACAATGATACGATGCGCTCGAGAGCCTCGGCATCTTTCTCGTCGAACGTCCCTATCTCATCCGAATCGATGTCGAGCACCGCAATGAGCTCCCCACTCCCGTCCATCACCGGTACGACGATCTCCGAGCGGGCTCGCGCATCACAGCTGATATGCCCAGGGAAGGCACTGACGTCCGGGACGACCAGCGTTCTTCGTTCCGCGGCCGCCGACCCGCACACACCCCGGCCGAAAGAGATCTCGAGGCAGCCGAGCGTTCCCTGATAAGGTCCGACACGAAGGAGGCGGCCGCGCTCGACCACCCGATAGAACCCCGTCCACAGGTGACCGAAGCCATGATGGAGGAGCGCGGCTACCGTGGCCATTGCCGCTATCGGATCCTCGGTCCCGACGAGCACGTGCTCGAGCTGCTTCTCGAGAAGCGCATATGCCTCGGTCCGGGGGATACCACGGAAGTCGTGCGTGGCTTCGGTCATGGAATCAGAATACACGCGCGGTGATTGCAGCGAACCTCAGGTCGAGAACAACCAGCCCGGCTCCCTGAACGAGCACACCGATCCCGGCGCCCACAGCGCTCAGCCGACGCCCAAGGAGCCAGCCCGTCACTGCCAGGGTGATCCCGACGAGAACTATTCCCACGTCGAGACCGACGCTGAACCAGAGCATGCGGTCCAGACGTGTCGCGGAGACAAGGTCGCGATCGGCGAGCCGTAACAAGCCGAGCCCGGCGATCAGCGCGCTGACCAGCCCCCATGCCCCGGTCTGGATCGAAAAGCTCCGGAGAAGCACCGATCCGGATCGACCTGCGGCGGTCAGCCATGCGAGCAGGGCCGTCCCGGCAATCATGCTCGTCGCTCCCCAGACCAGGAGACGAAGCAAATGCGCGCGCTCGAGGGTGAGCAGCGTGTCGGACCACATGGCGTTGTCGTGTGTCGGGCGGAGGGAGTCTGGATGCTAGCTACCGCCGGTAGAAAGGGGAACTGCGTCCACGCGCGAGCGCGCCACCGCCATGTCGCGCGACTGGAGCAACGGAACCTCGGCATCCCAGAGGACGATACCCAGAATCCGTCCGCCGGCGCCGTGAAGGGTCGCTGTCTGCGCCCTCAACTCCGCGACCGTCGTATGTCCAACGCGCGCGCAGTAGATGATATCCGGAGCAGGCAGTATGCTGCCGTCGCCCTTCAGGACGTGTTTCGGCGTCACGAGCAGGATGACGAGATCATACCGCCGGGCAATTCGGAGAAGGCTGTGGCGCGTCGGCGCGGCATCGAACCCACCATCAGGCTCGCCGCACGTCCCGCTCGGAATTACGTCGAGCACTCGCTCGCGGCCGATCGTCGCCGGAACGACGGCTTCGGTCCAATCCACGCGCCCCGCCAGGATATCGCCGAAGCCGGGCTCCGCTCGAATTCGCAGAACCGACGAGACGGCACACGCCGAGAGCTCGGCGTCCACAAGCAGGGTACTGCGGGCATCGTGCGTCGCGGCGGCGGCGAGGTTGGCGGCCACCGTTGCGGAGATCGCCGTGTCGTCACCGCACACCGTCACCAGGGAAATTCGGGGGACGGAGCCCGCGAGGTGCAGATAGAGAAGCCGATACGCATCCGACGTCGCATCGAGCAGCGGCGACATCTCCCTGTCAGCACGTCGGCGCGAGCGCTCCGGCTGCGCGGCTTTGGGCAGAATGACGGCGAGGACCCGTAGTACGGTCGCCTCCTCGGCCTCGCGCGCATCGGCAACCCTGGGTTTGCGGATCTCGGCGAGAAGCGCGGCTGCCAGCCCGAAAACCAGCGCCACTGTCAGGGCCGCACCAAGCAGCGCGAACGGGGGAATGTCCACGTTTGCCGCGTCCCGAGCACTCGCTACTCGTGCATCGAGCTCGGCGTTCAACCGCCGGACTTCGACGAGCCGCCGATTCGACGAGTCCAGCACCTGTACGGCTGCATCCCGGCGCTGGACGATGGGAGCGGTGTCGACAAGGGTCACCACGGCCGGTGGTGGCGGTGGTGGAGGAGGGCGCAGCTGAGCGAGCTCCCGGCGTATTGCGGCACGCTGTTCCTCCGCGATCGCCTGGATCGAACGGCCAATGGCGGTGGCTCGCGCAGTGAGCGCGACGAATATCGGATCCACCCCACCGACGGCCCCGAACTCCTCGCGTTCGCGCTCGACCGCAGCCAGGGAATCCATGAGCGCGGCGACCGTCGGTTGGGCGGAGAGGCCCGGGAGCTCACCGAGCGCCCGGTAGGTCGCTGGAAGGGGCGCATTTTCGGCGCGGTCGATCATCGCGCTCAATGCACCCTCCTCTCTCCGGAGCACCGCCCGCCGGGCGATGAGAGCCGGAGGGAGCGTTTCTACCG